>JAYTTC010000199.1:0-2186 GCA_043745255.1 Verrucomicrobiales bacterium | reverse complement strand
TCGCCTGTCCCTCGCTCAAGAGAGGCGAGGCGAGGATCAGGGGGATTCCGAGTGCGGCGAGTGCTCTAAGGTTCATGGTGGGGTTTCTTTCCTGAGTTCGGTGCGATAGGAGTTACAAATCGTGCACGGCATTGAAAACAACTCGTTGACCGTAGCCAACAGGTCCGAAAGAGCAAGATCTCGGATGCGAATCTATCTGCGCCCGCAAGCTCAATGTCCCGTCCGCATACTTCTGAGCGGACGCTTTCCGAAACCACGCTCGACAGAATTGACGGCGCAGAGGGGAACGTTTCAGACTCCAGCTCCATGCTCGATCGCTTTGGTTCTGAATTCCGTTTTGCCCGATACCGTCAGTTTTCCATGCGCCAAACTGCTCTGCTCGCACTCAGCCTGATTCTCACCGGCGCTGCCTCCGCCGCTCCAAGATGGTTGGTGCTTGGGCCGATGTTGGGGCATGTGAGTGATTCGGATGCCAGGATCTGGGTTAAGGCGTCCGGAGAATCCAAGCTCTCGATTCGTATCAGCGAGGAGGAAGACCTCTCGCATGCGCGACGACTGACCGGTGACCGTCTGGCTGAGCCATCGGCATTCACTGGCACCGTGACCGTCGGAGGATTACAGCCGGATCATCGCTACTACTACTCGATCTTTCTCGATGGAAAGCCTGCCATGGTAGCTCCGTATCCCTCCTTCGTGACTGCACCGAAGCCCGGGACCCAAGGTCACCTTCGCTTTGCGTTCACCTCCTGCTCCGGCTACTCGGCGCATGACCCCGCTGCCTCATGGGCGGATCTGGGTCTTCGCACGAATATCGATCTTATCCTGCAGTTGGGGGACAACCACTATGGCAATAGCCCTCGACTGGAGAAACAGCGAGCAGCCTACTTGAATCAGCGGAGAACGACTTCCTTCCGCGATGCGACTTCGCGACTTCCGGACTACGGGATCTGGGATGATCACGACTTCGGCGATAACGACAGCGACGGCACTCTGGTGGGCAAGGAGGAGGCCTTCCGGGCTTTCAAGGAGCATTGGGCGAATCCTGCTTTTGGCGAGAGCGACAACCCGGGTGTCTATTTCAAGTTCTCGCGAGGCGACGTCGACTTCATCTGTCTCGACGACCGCTACTATCGCTCCCCCAACAATCAAACCAACACTCCGGCGAAGACCCTGCTGGGTGCGCGCCAACTCGCCTGGGCAAAGGCGGCGCTGCTCGATTCCAAAGCAACCGTCAAAGTGCTGGCCATCGGGGGTGAATGGCAGAGCAACGGCACCTCCGATTCATGGACCAGCTTTCCGCGCGAGCGCGACGAGATTTTCAACCTGATTCGTGATCATCACATCACTGGAGTAATCCTGATCTCTGGGGATCGTCATTTCACAGCCGCCTATCACGTGCAACGACGGTTCATCGAGGTTACCGCTGGGCCCTTTGGAGGCGCTCCGGCGGAGACCCGCAATCTTCCCGAGATGTTCATCAACCATGGCAAGGGTCGGTTCTATTGTATCTTCGATATTGATACGCGTCCCGCCGAACCACTGGTGACTCTGGAGATTTATCAGATCGGGATCGGCCTGATCGAGCGTCGTACCTTCAGCTGGGATGAAGTCAACGGTCAGAAGCCGATTGCGTTGCTCGCTCCCAGTCCTTCCCCGGCAAAACCAAGTGTTAAGCCCTAGCCTAGATGAACGCTCGACCGTCATTCCTTGCACTGCTCGCTTTCCTGATGTGCGCGTCGCTGACTCTCGGCTCAGACTGGCCGCGATTCCTTGGACCCGATGGAACCGGGGTTTCATTGGAAACGGGGCTGCTGGAACTCTTCCCCAGCGCGGGACCGGAAAAGCTGTGGTCCAAGTCCGTTGGAACGGGTTATAGCGCTCCCTCGGTGGTGGGGAAGCAATTGGTCCTACATCATCGCCAGGGATCGGAGGAAATTGTGCAAAGCTTTGATGCTGTCACCGGCGAGGAGGCATGGCGTCACTCGTCTCCCGTGAGTTATGTGGATCCGTACGGCTACAACAATGGCCCACGATGCACGCCGCTTCTGACTCCGGAGTTCTGTTACACCTATGGAGTCGAGGGACGGCTGCTCTGCCTTGAGCGCAGCAGCGGAAAGCGAGTCTGGGAGCGATCGACATCGAAAGACTTTGATGTCCCACCGGCGTTTTTCGGGATCGGAAGCACC
>JAYTTC010000198.1:0-8030 GCA_043745255.1 Verrucomicrobiales bacterium | reverse complement strand
AATGCCTCCAACGCGTCCTCCATCGATCGAAACAAGGAATCTTTAGCACGGCGCGGCGTGACTGAATGGCTTTGGTGGTTCGGCCGATCTCCCGAGCGATCTCAGCATCGGCTTTGGTGCCGAGCAGTCGAATCTCTGAGAGTGTCCAGTCTGGGGCTTTTTTCTGCCCGGTGTAAGTGGTTGCCCTACGAAGCCGACGCGAGGAACTCACCTGGCGATTCGGACGACCTGCCCCGCCGGTCTCCTCAGATGGAAGATGATCATCAACCATTGCAGTTCTTCTGTTCTCGCCTCCAAGTGTGAGCCTGAGCCGAGACGGGTTCTTCTTGAAGTGATTGGACGCGGCGCAACGATGAGTGAGTTGGGGGTAAGGTCGCCGAGCGAATAGTTCCTCGCTTCACTCCCTTGATCGATTCTTCGATTCGGAAAGAGAGGAGATTCAGGCAACGGACGCCAAGGAGGTGGCCGTGGAGAACGGCGCTGAAGAAACGTGCCGTTGCCCGAATCAAATTCATGGACTGATTTTTACGTCCTTACTCGGATCTGCTAACTGACCGCCTTCAAGTACCAAACGGCTAAAGGAAACCTTTGCTGTTAGGTTGGTGGTCGCAAAAGGATGCGCGCTCGAAATCACAAAGTGAAAGGTGTTGGTGGCATTCACAGCCAAAGACGAATGGTCTTTGGTTCCACCGATCACCCATTGCGTAGACTGGCCGATCATCTTACCTTGTTCATCCAGCAAAAACACCACAGCGCGAGCGGAGTCGATTTTTTCGGCGAATGAATTTTTCAAGTTAAGCGGGAGCACAGCTTTGTGCCCCAACACCTTTAACGGACCCAGCGTCACTTCGAGCTGCGCGGAACAGTTGAAGGTTGTCAGCACGTACCACGCGAGGATAGCTAAGGGGCAGCAACCTCTCCAGAGCGAGAGCGGAGGAGTTTTGAGCACATGCTGATTTGATGGAGGTGTCATTGGATTCAAGCCTCGTAGTGATCGTTACGCTGCCGCACCCGTTTTTGCAAGCCAAAGCGACAGCCAAAGAAGTCAGCCGACGAACCTCAAACCACCCACACTCAAATCTGACTCAGGGTATCCGTTGACCGCAGGAACGGATGCTTCGCCCGTGGTTCAGGCGCTCTGCCAGCGCGGAAGCGGCGCTTGGGGTTGATGGGGCGTTGTCGGCTCTCCTAGATCTCGTTTGCATAGTTCACCGCAAACCTTACCCCGGCCTCTAACCCTTGTTACGCACTCTTGCCGGAGGGACACGTTACTCCGGCAGATCGCGGGATGTGACGTCGGCTGGAGATGGACCAGATTGCTGACGACACGCGCAAACCCAACTTCGACAAGTCCAAATGCATGCTCGCTTTCGTCTCCGTCATCCCCATCGCCAAAGAATGAAAGATGGCCGGGCAACGGACGCCAAGGAGGTGGCCGTGGAGAACGGCGCTGAAGAAACGTACCGCTGCCCGGGCCAAAATCATTTAGCAGACATCACGCTTATGTCCTTGCCCATGTCCGCGAGTTTCCCGCCAGCCAGACGGTCGATGCTTATTCAGTTTCATACGACTAGGCGAACTCTAGGCCCTTCAGTTTACGCTAGGGTCTCGCTTGGTAGCTCGGGTGTGTGGTGTGTCACTCAGCTAGTTTTTGCGAAGCCGTTCGGCGATCACGGATCCGGGCACGGCTCCGGAAGAATAACTGAATTCCAGATAGGCTGGAGAATGTCTCCCAGAACGCTTCTTGGAATCCACTTTCACCTTCTCGAGTTTCACTGAAACGTGAAAGCCAGCGAAGCCCGATCCGTAGGTCGCCCCCGTCAGCTTCCGCAGTTCAATCGCACCAGTGAACTCCGATGGATCGCAGATGGTCTCGGCACTGAGCAGCGTCCGGTTAATGGAGACCTCGCCTGCAAACGGCACTCTCGGCCTGTATGGTACTTCGGTAGGCTGCCAAACAAACACGACGCTTCGAACTGTGAGCCTATCTCTTTCACATAACAGATAGATGCCCCGGTGGTCGAATATCGCGACCTGTCGCCATCCTGGCGCGGCAGCATTGGCCGCTTTCATACGCGGCTTTTCCTGCAACAAAGCTTCCCATACCGCACCGGTATGAGGGTTGTCCAACAGCTGATCGCCTGCCCAAAGGCCATCGAGAGTTACTCTGAATTGAATCTCCTTACCGGAGTAGCAGGCCTTCATGTCAGCCTTTTCACTGAGTTTGACTTACCTTCACTGAAAAAACCAAAGATCTAAAATCAGGTTTGACTGACATTCCTGGGCTGCAGTGATAAATCCTTTCCTCGTTAGATAATTCCTCCACCCACATTCCAGCATTCTCGGTCCATTTTTCTTCAACCGTTCGGCCGTTCTCGTAGTTCATCTTGTACACATTCCAAACCCACAAGGGTCCTTTAATGGCTCGGAAAGCGTATTCAGCACGATCTTTAAATCGGCGATCGTACCATGTTCGCAACGGATGGACCCATTCATCACTCTGGAGTTTGAATCCACCGTCGACATCCAGATCAAATCCTTGCTCCACCTCGGAAGGACTCGATAAGAATTGCGCGGAAACCATTCCACTGAGAGGAATCTGCCAGGAATCCGCCGTCACAACGCGAAGTCCAGCCCACATCAAATGCTTCGGCCTTTTTGCTTTATCGGGAAATCGGTGATGTTGATCAATTAATGCGGCGCGGATAGTGAGGCCACTTTGGGCATAGTCTTTGGTATCCTCAATCATACTTCCTCAATTTCCGACCCTACGGAAAGGATCGACTGCTGCGTGAGTATCGGGCCACCTCGGAACAACATCTTTGCCCCCCTCGCGCAATGGAACCGGCTCATGCGACAGTTCCATCGTTCCAAGTTCACCAGTCCGAGGATTTACCTGCTGCGGGCCTCTAAACGGCAGCGGGCTTGGGAAATACTACGGCTCTGAGTGCCCATCACACGCCTTTCAATCATAGTATCCCTTCACAAAGGCAATCACGCCTTCAACTGTGGCCTGATCGCTTTTCAATGCCGCAGGCGCGAACACGCCGATCCCGGTGCGATGGGAGGTCAGCCCTGACGAGTCGACAACGGCATCAGGATCCCAAGCTGAAAGCAGATCCTTCACTTCGGTGAAATGTCTCCCAAGCAGTCCGTTTCCATTCAGCATGGGATTCGCAGGGCAAGCTAGCTCGATGGCGATGCACTCTCCGCGTTCGTTGTAGTGAACATGCACCCCCAATTCAGGGAATAAGTCCGCGCTGTGGCTCGAAGTCAGCGACTTCATAAACGGCGCGACCCGCGAGGGCAGGGCTGCACGCACTACTTCAACGCTCATTCCAAAACGAAGATGTCCAACACTTGAGTAGGGGATAATAGGAAAATCCATAACGGTTAAAGATTTGGCTTTAATCGGTGAACGGAGCTCATCTATGGAAAAGTCGCCTGTCGTGTTTGTTTGGCTGTTGCTCGGTCCCCTAAGGCGTATGTCCCTCGGAGGCAAACCTAGGCCTTCTCAAGAAGGTCACGCTGGCGTCAGCCAGCTTTTTGGTCTTCGAACTTAGTCGGAGATGGACAAATAGGCCGTCCCCCTCCCCACGCCATCCTCCCTGTTTGATCAGCGGAAACTCACCACGCACCGGAAGGGCTGATTCAGCCATACCTGCAACCAAGCGGGATCCATTCAAAAATAGCAGCCCGGAAAAAACAGATTTCGGCGAAGGCTCGGTCGAGGTTGGCGCGAGGCAGAAATGCACATCCAATACGCGGTCGATTTCTACGTCATAGAGCAGAGTGATTCCTTCTTCATCAAAGAATAAGAACTTTCTCCACGGTTTTCCCTGATCGAAAATAGCTTTCTCTCTACCAGATCGAGCGTTGAAGGCTGCGCAACACGCTTGCAGTCGAGGTGCTTGATCGATTCGGTTGCCGTTAACTAATATACAATCAGGTTGTATCGTGACGTTCACATCGAGATCCATTCAAAATGCTATGCCGAAAAAGTCTAGTGCTGTGTTGGTCCGGGTGCAGGGAGCCGGTCTAAAAGTGTGGGATCGACGGGCCTGGCGTCCGCCATTGTGGGCTTGGGCACCGGCATCTGAACATGGGAATCTGTCAACTCGAAAGCATAACTTAGATTCGACCAAAACTGGTCCAGCGATTGGGGGCCACCTCACTTCGCCGTATTCGATTCCTTGCTGCTCCATAAACGCGGCCGAAGGCATGTGATGCGGCGTAAGATTGCCTCCTTTGACTCGGAGTGCTGCGAGGTCATCAAACGATCGTACACGACCTAGTTTCAGTCCACACTTGTGCCGCAAATCGGCGTTAATCGGGCATATTCAGACATCGCTTCCGCAGATACTCCTCGAAATTTTCGGCGACGACTTGGACTGCGCGGGCGTCGTGGTCGGATATCCAGACCTTGCCAGCCTCATCAAGGCCGATTGGATTGCCACCGTAGTCCATCGAGATGACCGCCCACTTCTCCACCGCAGGCCATCGCTGCAGCCGAAAACTTTTTGTCACCTCAACGAATGACGCTTCGTGATTTCCCATTGGGACTGCTTTGCGCAATCCGAAGACGCGAAACGGTCCGACGATCGCACCGCCATACCTGTGGACAAACTCCTTGTAGTCCTCATGCAGGACGACGCCAACGTCTCGCTCGGCTGCAGCGATTTCGTCAGACTCAACTACGTCGGCTTTCAGGATGGGAGTCTTGGAGAAAAGATCGTCCAAAGCTTGCCAGGTTTCATCTCGCATAGGTCTTATTTACCAAGGACACGCCGGGCGTTGAGTTCTTGTGTCGCACGCCACTGCCAATACTCGGTTCGCCAAGCATTATAAGCTGCGCGTTCAACTTCCGATAAGCCAGCCCCCGCAGTGTTGCCGAATGGATGTTGAACACTGTTCCAAATGCTGTGGTTAGCCGCAGGCATTTCGACGAGAGGCCCGGCTGCGTCCTGTCCGAGATGGTGAAGAACAATGGAGTCGCCGCTGCTCGTCGTTGGCGCAAAGCCATGCTGTTGCATCGCCTCAAGAGTCCCTTGTTCAACGTGAGAAAGGTCCCTGACTGCCTTTACCTCCATACCTTGGAACTCCACCACGTTCCGCATCGCTCCTGTATCCGCCGAAACTCCCGGCATCGACGGCGGGTGGATCTCAGTCATGGCGCTCTCCACTTCGCGCACAAATGCCTGAGCAGGCCTGCTGGCACCTTGCGTCTCGGGACCTCCGATGAGGAGCGTGGCGGCGCTCAGAGCCACGTCCCCGACGAAGGCATTCGCGACAAAAGTCATATTGTCGTTGCGGGCTCCCAAGCCCTGGGCTGCTGCATCCAAACCGTTTTGCACGGCGTCGGAGCCTCGATTGATCAAACCCTCATCCCGTTGATAGGCCCCGGTTGCAAACCGGACAGGATTCACGAGCGAACCGATCGTGTTGGCACTGCTTAAAAGCCGAGTGCCGGCATCCAATCCTCCCTGCGCTTCACCGTAGTAGGAATCCAGCTTGTCCTGGAGAACAGCCTTTCCCCACAGCCCCTCGGGGTCGTCAAAGTTGATGGGATCCTCGTTGATGCCGTAAGGGTTTGGTCCTGCAGCGAAGCCAAGTGGATCGTGGGAAATCCACTGTCCGCTGGCGGAATCATAGTAGCGATTGCCTCGCCAGTAGAGACCTGTGACATCGGACCAGTTCCCACCCCAGGCACTGGCTGCCACAAGATCAGCTCCATGGCCTAGAGGCAGCGGCCGATACCCTGGCACTCCCCCGAACGCAGATATCCTAGACTGGTTCCATGAAAGGGAACCATGGGTCTGATCGTAGACCGCATGGGTATTTCCCCGAGCATCGGTTAGCACCGGGCAGAACAATTCGGGTCCAGGGATAATCGCGTCAAATCCGCCCTTGCCCTGAAGTCCTCCGTACCGCCCGTTCAAGTCCGGTCCGATCAAGCGCCACGTTGTCCTTCCATCGACCACGACTCCCAGGACCAGGAATTGCACTTGGGGATCGTAGTACTCAGCAATGGTTTTGGGCTGGGAACTGAGTGTAATGCTGTTGGTGACCAGGAGGGTGGACGTCCGCAACCTGCGGTTTAGCCCATCATAAACAGCCTGCCAGTCGTAGCCGTTGGTGGCGATCGCAACGGTGTTGCTCCATTGAATCAGCCGCTCACTGACCTTGAACAAGCGTCCTTTGGCATCCCAGGAGAACGTCTGAGTGCGATTGATTTTACCACTGGACGTTGTCCAGACGCGTTGGCTGAGATTGCCGACGCCGTCGAATGTGTCCGCACCGGTGAGATTTCCGATGTTATTGGTAAACCAAAGACTCGCGTTGGTCTGAGTCAGCCCACTCGGGTGGCTTGCGATGACCTTGAACTGGTGAGTGCCCGGCGTCAGTTCCATGTCGGCCCGCCACTGAAAGGGCCAAGTGGAGTCGTTGTTCGTGATGACGGTGAGGACAGCAGGAATGGTGTCCACCGATGCACTCAAATACGCACTGCCGTTCAAGCGCCCGCTAGCCATCCGCCGGGTGACGTTGTTCGTCTCGCTTGCGACGCGCCCGAATGCATCGGCAGATCCTTTCCATGCGGCTCCGGTGCTCGCGGCCTGGCCCGCTCGCGTGAGCAATCCTTGCTTTCCAGCCGCCCCGCCGTCGTAGGCGAAGGAGTTCGTCCAACGCGATGAGCCGTCGAGATTCAGCCTTTCCTCAGTCAGTCTGCGACTTAAGTCTGCGTAGAAATAGGCAGCATTGTTCGTGAATTGGCCCGTGTCAGTTCGTGCGAGAGTGTGGATGCCAAGCAGGCCGTCGCCAGTGTAGCCAAGAGTCTCCGTCATTCGATTGACACCATTGACGGTTGTGTTGATGCCCAAGGGTCGGCCTGCGCCATCTCGGCTGGTGATGCTGTTTGTTTTGGCACCGACAACTCGCCTGACCAACTGCCCGGCAGTGTCATAGGTATAGGTTCCTCCGCCAGTCAGGCCGAGAGAGGAGGCAAGAAGACCGTCGGCTTGCCAGCCGAAGTCGTATCCGAAGAGTCCTAAACCCAAGCTTGCACGTCTCCCCGCTGAATCCCACGTGACCCCGACGCTTGAATGGGCGATCCCCCCGATGCTGAGAATGTCGTCGGACATCAGGCCGTAGGCGTCGTACCTTCGAACGATCGCGGTGGCAGAGCCAGTAGTGTTAGTCCCGAAGTTTTCCGTGACGCCTGTCAATAGTCCGCGCGGGTCATATTGCCAAACTGTTGTCAGGTTTTGTTCCGGTAGAGAACCGCTGTGGCTGTTCGTGGTGACTCGAAGCCAGTCATCGTAGGAATAGTTGCACGCGACGTTCAACCCGTTGGTCCGTACCCGAAGGAGACCCGTCCATGCTTGGCCCGATGCGTAATAGGAGTAGGTTGTGAGTCGAGTTGAGGAGCTATTCGTCCCGAGGCTCTTTTCTTGTGTGAGGTGGTTTGCTGAATCGAAGCTCGCCTGCCACTGCACGCCGCCCGGCAGCACGCGGTTGGTGAGGTTGCCCGCCGAATCGTATTTAAGAATTGTGACGGCGTTGTCCCGGTCGATGCGCTGGCTGAGCCGGTTGAGGCCGTCATATACCGAGCTTCCGCTGGTGAAGAGGGTAAGGCTTGAATTGGTGAGTGCATAGCGCGACTCCGCCACCTGGTTGCCGACTGCATCAAAACTTCGGACACTGAGTTCGCGAACGTTCGATGCGGGATAGGACAGGTCGAGCACGGGCTGACCTTGAGTATCGGTGAAACGAGTGCTCGCGATTGCTGTCGCCCCCGAGCCGTTTGTGACGGTGACACTGTGCTGGTTGGATGCATAGGTCGAGGTAGACAACCGAACCAAGACATTGCTGGTGTTGCGGATCTCACTCCGCGTCACTCGACCGAGCGCATCTTTCCAGGTGATCGTTTTGTCGCCGATCGCGTTGGCATTGGTCGTCACCACTCCGGCGGCATCGTAGAAGATAGTCGTGGTTTCCTGAGTGGGAGGAGGGAGCGGACCCGGAAACGAAGG
>JAYTTC010000197.1:0-2199 GCA_043745255.1 Verrucomicrobiales bacterium | reverse complement strand
CCGGTCCGCGGCGCGGGCAACGAACGTCGGCCCCGTCAGAAGGGCCGACCGCGGACGCCCACACCCTGAGCCGCCGGGACGGCGGCGCTCCGCACCCTCCGGCCGTCGGCTCCCGGGGCAGTGCCCGGATGCGCCACTTTGGATGCAGGAAGAACGTCTTGGCTGGCCTCATCGGGCAGCAGATGCTAAGGACAGAAAGTCATGCGACACTTTGAAGCTCTCACGCTGCACCGCTTCCGCCGCCTCAGCGGCGTGGCGCTGGAGGACTTCGGAGCATTCAACCTCTTGGTCGGCCCCAACAACTCCGGGAAAACGAGCGTCTTGGAGGCTCTCGCGCTTGCCTGCGCTCCACTGGATCTGGCCAATTGGATAGAGGTCGCTTGGGAACGGGAAATCAAATCTGCCCGGACTCCGGTAGCAGAGAGCTTGAAATGGCTTTTCCCTCAGATGGGTGACAGCGCTGCTGGGCGGCTCTTGGCAGCTAAAATTGAATTCGAATCAATAGGAACTCTTCGTTATGGAAGAATCACAGCTTCATTCGAGGAATTCTTCCAGTTCAAGGCTGACAACGGTGGCGACCATCCCAATCAAGGTGTCCGTATTCGACTTGAATCTCTGGACTGGCCTCCACCCCTGCCATCACAGCCTCCCCGGCAGCCAGGACCTATCTATTTAGACGAAATGTTCCAGCCTCCCGGCCACTACGAGTTCAATTTCAGCGAAGACCCAAAGTTTGATGATTACAACGCAGGACCCTCATTGCCTCATTCCTTCGTAAGCACGGTTTCTCACCGCACAAAGCACGAGACTCTTAGGCAGCTTTCAGATGCCATAGAAGCAGGCAAGAGAAGCGAGATTGAGGCAGCTCTCCGTAGTTTCGACCCGAGCATTAAGAGCATCGAGATTGTTTCGCCGTATGGGCAAGGCACCGTGGTCAAAGTGTGGCACGATCGCCTCGGTTTGGTCCCGTTGTCAGCCGAAGGTGATGGCTTGAGACGATTTCTAACCCTGGCTGCTGCGGCTGTATCAGCGAAGGGTGGATTGCTTTTGATTGATGAGATTGAGACAGCGCTTCACACGTCAGTTCTGGCTGAAGCATTTCGACATCTGCTAACGATTTGCCGCGAACATAAGGTTCAGGTCTTTGCCACCACACACAGCTTGGAGGCGATTGACGCCATGCTTACAGGTGCTGGAGAGGCGGTTGGTGACTTGGTCGTTTTCCGTCTTCCCGGCGCTGGCTTCAACACGCCAATAAGACGGTTTGCAGGAGAACTCGCCCGTAACATCCGATCCGAGCACGGCTCGGATCTCCGCTGAGTATGCCAGTTCAACGTTGCTTGATCGCTGCGGAAGGGCCTCATGATGTCGAATTCATCGCCCGGTTGCTGAAGAATCTCGGGTTCTCCCGGGTAACGAAGTTGAACGCACTACCAGCGGACTGGCAGGCTAAGCTTGTTCCAAGAAGTTTTCCTCACGCAGACCAAGACCTGAACACTCGACACCCAGTCCCTCTTTTTCTAGCGGATGAAGGTGGTGCGATGGTGACCATCAGAAATGCAGTGGGTGTCGACAAGATCTCGATAAGTCTTGAGAGCGATCTCGCTGTGGTCGACCAGCCATTCGATGCCGTTGCTGCAATCTTGGATGCCGATTCTGACCAAACTCCCTCTCAACGCATCGCAAATCTGGCGCATAAAGCCGGCGCTCACGGGTTGGTGTTTCCCGCCATTCCAGGACATGTGGCGATCGGCCCTCCACGGGCGGGTGTATTCATCATGCCTGATAATGCATCACAAGGCACGCTGGAGGATATATTGCTTGAATGCGCGGCTGTATCCTATCCAACGCTGCTTTCGGCCGGTGAAATCTTCGCGAAATCCGTCACCGGTGCGGCTGACCTTTTGCCTGATGACTCCAAGGAGATGCGAAAACCTGCAGGACACAAGAAGGTGATCACTGGAACGATCGGCTCGGTACTTAGGCCGGGGCGGGCAATCCAAAACTCCATCCAGGACAACCGCTGGGTGGACAACCATACCATCGGATTGCCCCGAGTTCAGGCCATCCTCCTGTTTTTGGCGGAGCTTTTGGAGAAACCATCGCCAGTTGCCCAAGCCACTCCGATTCCTTTATCTCGACCCTGATGCAAGACCTCATCGCCAAGGCCGCCACGTTGTTGGAGGCGTTGCCCTACAT
>JAYTTC010000196.1:0-8053 GCA_043745255.1 Verrucomicrobiales bacterium | reverse complement strand
TCTGTCGGGACATCGCGGCCGCTGAAGTGGGCGGCGCTCTCACGTAGCGACCCATTCAGGCTTTCTCCAAGGATCCAGATCTCACCCACTTTTAATTGCACCCGAAATTCCCCCGCCCTCCTCTTCCGTATTGCCTTCGCGCGCCTCGTCTCATCATGCTGGGTGTCGATGAACGACGGCCAATCCCTGTTGCTGCAAACTCCGAGGGTCCGAGCCCCGCTGGACATTCCCTTCTATCCCATTGCACTTGGAAATCGAGCCTATGAGGCACGGGTGGCGCAGTCTCCTGAGCGTGCATCCTCGGTGGGGATCGCTCTCGAGCGAAACCAGGGATTTGTCTCGGTTCATCGCACACGCATTTTGGGCGAAAGTCATGAGGCTGATACCCTCCGCTATCTGGAGCGGCTGGTTAAATTTCTGCTGTGGCAGACAGGGGGATGGAAGCTCACCCTCGCCCTTCCCTCGCCCTTCGCAGAGACTCTGAAAAAGATCTATTCTGTGTCCGGAGCGCGGTCCTTCGATATTCAACTGATGGAGCAGGCCTATGGCATACCCTTCGTAGTCGAGATCCGATCGCTGGATCAACTTCCAGCCCCTCGCGAATCCGCCGCCGCGCTGGGAGGACATCTCGAGGGTTGTCGCATCGGCTTCGATCTCGGTGCCAGCGACTACAAACTTTCCGCCGTAAGAGACGGACAGGCCGTCTTCACCACGGAAGTTCCCTGGGATCCGAAGCTCCAACCCGATCCCGAGTGGCACTTTCAAAAAATTCAAGAGGGCCTCAAGCTCGCGGCTCAGCACCTTCCCCGCGTCGACGCGATTGGGGGAAGCTCCGCGGGCATCATCCTCGACAACGAGGTCCGAGTGGCCTCCCTGTTCCGAGCCGTGCCCGCACCACTGTTCCAGGAAAAGGGTCGGATTCTCTTCAATCGCTTGAAACGCGAATGGGGTGTTCCGCTGGAAGTCGCCAACGACGGGGATGTGACCGCTCTCGCGGGTGGAATGTCCCTTGGAGTGAATGCCATTCTCGGCGTCGCGATGGGCTCCAGTCTGGCGGCCGGCTGGCTCGACGGACAGGGACGGATCGTCGGCTGGTTGAACGAGCTCGCCTTCGCCCCGGTGGATTATCATCCGCAAGGTCCGGTGGATGAATGGTCCGGGGACCGTGGATGCGGTGTTCAGTATTTTTCTCAACAGGCGGTGGTGCGGCTGGCGGGTCCGGCTGGAATTTCCTTGCCGCCAGGTCATCCCGCTGAACAGCTGAAACACGTTCAAGAATTGATGAGAGACGGTGATCCTCGGCCGGTTCGGATCTTCGAGTCGATCGGCGTCTACTACGGCTACGCGATTGCGCACTACGCCTCGTTCTACGATCTGAGTCATGTTCTCACTCTGGGTCGAGTGACCTCCGAAAGCGGTGGGGATTTGATCCTGAAGAAGGCCAATGAAGTTCTCCGAAGCGAGTTCCCTGAGCTGGCTTCAAAGATTTCACTCCACCTTCCCGACGAGAAAAGCAAACGCCATGGCCAGGCGATGGCCGCAGCAAGTCTTCCCATTCTCAACTCGCGCTGATCGACCCAAGCCATGATCAAGTTTACCCACTCCACCGCGGATATTTTCGTTCCCGATCAATGCGCGGAGCCGGAAGCCCTGTCGCGCACCTCGCATCTCGCGATTGGGGCGCACCAGGACGATCTCGAGTTCATGGCGTTGCATGGAATTCTGGAATGCTATCAGCGCAGCGATCGGTGGTTCACCGGAGTTACCGTCACCGACGGACGCGGAAGCTCCCGCATCCTCGAGTATGCCGACTATACAGACGACCAGATGCAAGCCGTCCGCAAGCAGGAGCAGAGGAAGGCGGCATTTGTCGGGGAATATGCCGCGGCCATCCAGCTGGACTTCCCCAGCTCCGCCGTGAAAAGCACGCAGTCGCGTCCGGTAGTCGACGACCTCAAGCAGATCCTGGTGGCGACCCGGCCCAAAACCCTCTACACGCACAACCTCGCCGACAAACATGACACTCATATCGGAGTGGCAATGGGTGTCATCGAGGCCCTACGCGAACTGCCGGAGGATCAGCATCCGGCGAAATTCTATGGCTGTGAGGTATGGAGGAGTCTCGACTGGATGGCGGATGAGGACAAGGTGCTCCTGGACGCGAGCTCTCGCGAGAATCTCTCGCGATCCTTGATGGGAATCTTCGATTCACAAATCAGCGGAGGAAAGCGCTACGATCTCGCGACCCTTGGACGGAAGCGCGCCAACGCCACTTATCTCGCTTCCCATCACAGCGACAATGCGCGACTGCTCGAGTATGTGATGGATCTAAGTCCTCTGCTTCGAGATCCGCGACTGGATCCGGTCGACTTTGTAGAAGGCCACCTCGACCGATTTAAGGCAGATGTCGCGAGCCGCATTCGGAAACGAGCGCCACGTTAGTGCAGTGCCTCCAATTGGTTTCCTTGAAGATGGGGACGGGGATGGGCCGATACGGCCCACGCTACAGAACTACAGTCCGGCTTCTGTAGTGTCGTCCGTATCGGACGATCGGGACGGGGATGGGCCGATACGGCCCCGCTCCACAGGCTGCGACGCAGACCACTGCCAGACCAGGAATCCACGGGTAGCGGGACGAACCTTGAAGCGTTCACTCGGTGCAAACCCCTCCACCCAGGCCAGAGTTTGGTCCGCACCCACCATCACCACCCTCTGTCGACGTTCTCGTCGTGGGATTTTTTTATTTACGAAAAGATCCTGCAGCTTAGTGGCGTGTGTCGCTCCCAGCGGGCGAAACCGATCCCCAGGAGTCCAATGTCGCAGTTCGAGCACCCGCCCCAAGCACGCGACATCAAAGACCTCGACTCCGGATTTATCTCGCCGCACCCAGACCGGATCCAGCTGTCTTCGGATCGACCAGCGGATCGTGCGGCCGGCGAACTTCAGCTCGCCTGACCTACCCTTGAGCTGGACGGGAAGCCGGTCGGGATTGTATTCGGTTGGCGTGTCTACCTGGACCCGATGAACGCGGCCGCAGGCATCGCGCTGAAGCCGCAGATGGGCATGGATTGTCAGCGGTTCTTCAGGGGCAAGACGGAGTTGCTCCACCCATTTGAACTCAGGGGCGATGTGCAGATCCAACAGTTGAAGTCTTACTGCCTGGCGTTGGACAGCCCTATGGAGTTGGGAGAACTCGGGATCAGGACGCGCGCGCTCGAGCCAAAGCCGTGCCTGCTCCGCCACGCAATCCGCATCCGCGTCCACGAGCTCCATGCTCCGGAGAATCAGTCGAGGCGACTCAGGGCCGAGATCGCGAAGCAATTGAGGAACCAAGCGATGACGAATTCGATTTCGTAGAACATCGGAAGAAAGATTCGATTCATCCTCGCGAAACCTGATCTTCTGGCTCGCGATCCATGCCGCGATCTCCTTGCGGGTGATCGTCAACAGCGGGCGCACCAAGGCGACGGCCGGAGCCTCAGAAAGCGAACGACGGTGAGCCATTCCTCCCAGTCCCTCTCCTCCCGCGCCGCGTGCCACGCGGATGAAGAACAACTCCAACTGATCGTCGGCGTGATGCGCCGTCGCGATGATATTGCAGGCCTGATCCCTGGCTGCCCGCGCCAAAAAGGCGTAACGCATTTCCCTGGCCGCCATCTCGATGGAGATGCCGCGATCTTTGGCCGCCTGACGAACCTCGCCGCCTGCGGTCACTACGGGCAGGTTGCATTTCGATGCCGCCCGGAGAACGAACCGCTCATCAGCGTCGCTGAAACGGCCGCGCAATCGATGATTAAAGTGCGCCACGATGAGACGGCACTCCGGCTTCCCAACGATTCGAATCAGAAGATGCAACAACGCCATCGAATCCCTACCGCCTGATACCGCCACCAACACTTTATCGCGTGACTCAACCCCGCACCGTAGGTGCCAGTGGGTCGAAACGCGTTGTAGCAACTCATCCACAGCCCGAGGTTAGAAACGCGCGAGGCGCGGGGCAAGCTTTCGGGAGAGGAACAAACTCAGGAGTTGGTGTGAAGGATGCGGCCTCGCGCGGGCTAGCGAGGCACGCTCGAATGGGTTTTCAACCAGTCGTAGTCATCCGGTTGAGAAGGAGCGAACACTCCGCCCGTTCCACCTTTCTCCGCTGGCTTCAAAGTATCGCCCACCACCCATCGATGCGGTTCAACATGACCGTCGCCAAAAGATAGATTTGCTGAGCCGTTGTGATAGGACGCGGGAAGATTTCCCCACTTGTACTCCGCCCAACGATTCATGAAAAAGCCGTCATTGATGGTGTCCGGATGCTCATCCAGAAAGACGTAGATTTCTGAAGGCCGGGGCATCTCCGTGACCATGTAGAACTGGCGAAGCTGGGGGTTGAATCGATTGGTGAGCTCTCCCGGATTCCCCACCAGGGAGTTCATGGAATAGCTCCGGATTCGATAGCCATTCGCCGCGAGCGAGCGATCCGAGGGGCATTTGAAGACAGCTGTCGACTCGTTGAGAAAGGGAGCGAGCTCTCCGGATGTCAGGCTGACTCGATTGGTATTGTCGGGGCTATAGTTCCAATCAAGCAGGTTATTCACCCAATTCATCCGGCTTTTTACCGTCTCGAGAATGCCGTGGTTGTTCACCAGCAACCCGGCGTGCTCATCACTGTGCATGGTCCAAGCAATGGAGAGTTGTTTGAGATTGTTCGCACAGGTGACACCCTGGGCTCGGCCCTTTGCCTTGCTCAGCGCAGGCAAAAGCAGCCCCGCTAGAATGGCGATGACCGCCACCACGACGAGGAGTTCAATGAGTGTGAAGGCTCGAAGAGAAGCGTGGCGCAAAATCATGCGTCCCGACGATGGCAGAGACCCAAACCAGAATCCAGTGCCTTAGCGGGCCGTCGGCGCTTAGAACCTCTTTCTGGGGGTACCTTGCCTTGGTGATATCGATTGGTTCCGGGGTTTTCTGAGCGTCGGCTTGCTAGCAGCCGATTTGCGCTTGTTCCGCTTGGAGCCACTCTTGAGTATCTAGGCATGGACAACGCCCCTGCAAATCCTGATCACCCTCTCTCCGACGAGGTGCGACGAAGCCCCCTGCTGTGAGCAATTCCACCCATCCAGGGGAATCGACCCAAGCAGCTGTTTCCCATTCCATCGAAAGTCCCTACGCCATTCTCGCAGATCGCAACTATGTGCTCTACCTCATCGGGCGGTTCATCGCCTCGATGGGACAACAGATGCTCACCGTGGCGGTGGGATGGGAACTGTATGAGCGCACCCACTCGGCGTTGGCTTTGGGTTTGGTAGGGCTGACGCAAATGCTGCCCATGTTTCTGTTCACCCTGCCCGCAGGACATTTCGCGGATCACCACAACCGAAAACGGATCATGATGTGGATGACCCTGGTGCAGGCCATGGCCAGCCTTGGATTGCTGGTGGTGTCCGCATCGAAAGCGCCGACTTTATGCACCTACGCCTGTCTGTTTATCGCGGCTTCGGCACGAACTTTTCTTTGGCCTGCGAGCACCAGCTTTCTTACCCAGCTGGTTCCGCGTCCCCTGTTTCCAAGAGCCGTGGCGTGGAGCACGGGAAGCTTTCATCTTTCTGCAGTTGCCGGCCCGGCGGCAGGTGGAGCGATCATTGCGTTCACCCATCACGCCATGCCGGTGTACGGGCTCAATGCGCTGGCGGGGTTGACCTGCCTCATGCTTCTGAGTTTGGTACACTACCAGCAGGCTGCGTCGTCGCGAGAGCCGATGACCTTGAACAGCCTGGTGGCGGGTTTTCGATTCGTCTTCACGACTCGAATCATCGTTGGAACCATCACGCTGGATCTGTTCGCCGTTCTTCTCGGCGGGGCAACAGCGCTGCTGCCGGTCTACGCCAAGGACATCCTCCGTGCAGGCCCATCAGGTCTCGGCATCCTGCAAGGAGCGCTTCCCCTCGGCTCTCTGCTTTCCGCTCTCATTCTTGCGCACTCTGCCCCGATGAAGCACGCGGGACGTGCCCTGCTCTGGTCTGTAGGGGTGTTCGGGCTGGCAACGATCGGGTTCGGAGTCTCGCAATGGTTCTGGTTTTCGTGGGCGATGCTCTTCCTCTGCGGTGCCGCCGACAATGTCAGCGTCCTGGTGCGACACACCCTGGTGCAACTCCTGACTCCCGATGAAAAACGCGGCCGCGTCTCGGCTGTGAATAGCCTTTTCATCGGCACCTCCAATGAGCTAGGCGGATTCGAGTCCGGGATGGTCGCTCACTGGTTCGGTCCGATGTTCTCGGTGATCTCAGGAGGAATCGGCACCCTGCTAGTCGTCACAGCGGTAGCTCTGATCTGGCCGGAGATTCGTCGATATGGGAGGTTGGGAGAGGGGCGATGATCCTTGCTTGTGCAGATTTTTCTCCGGGACGATTTTCTAAACTCCAGCTGTGGCACAGCAATGCGACCCGGCACCCATCGGACTCCAGAGCCAATGGCGCGCCCCCATATCAGCAGAGAGCAATCGATGCTTCGGCACTCCACTGACCCCTGATGGAACCCCTACGGAGAGCGCAGCCGATAGAATTGAGTCGCGCTCTCAATCGGGACCGTCACTTTCCAATTCTGTCCGGACTGGATGGGAGCACTATTCACCTTCGCCCAAGGTCCGGCGGTCAGAGTTGAGGTAGACTCAAGAATACCGGAACCCGATGTCGGCCAGGTGAGGATCAGCACCCCCTCTTCGCTCGCAACGGTGAGTCTCACCGGCGTGATGACTGAGGTTACGGCGGTGGTCAGAGCGACGGTATCATTGGGTGCGTAGATGTCATTCTGCGGTCCGGACAGAGTGGCAGAAGAGCTCAAGGAACCGACCGCAGCGGGACGCACCACAATCGTATAGCTCAAGGATTGATCCACGCCCAACGAAGGAATCGTCGCAGTAAAGATTCCTTCGACCACGGTCCCTCCGCCGGAAGCCGAGATGAGGGCGGCGTTCTCCGGAAGCGCCTGTTTGACCACCACTCCGGTGGCGATGCCGGGGCCTGAGTTGGAAACGCGGAGCGTATAGCTCAGATTTTGACCGAGGACGAGTGGATCGACCGAACCCGTGAGAGAGACGCCCACATCCACCTGGGGCTGAACCTGGCCTGTGGTGAGAATGTTCAAACGCCAACCGTTCGCAATCGACCCTTGATCAGCGGAAGTGTCATCCAACACGTAAAGAGACCAGATGCCATTGGCGTTGCCAGTGAACTTCAGATCGCTCTTGGTGTAAGGTCCAGCAGGAGCGGGAGCGTCGAAGGCGTCGTTCTGCACATAGTTCACCGGCTTGAAGGTCCCGGAGGTCAGCGCGGTGCGATCCGGAAGCGCAGTGGGTGCCGTGTCGTCCAGCGTGATTACCAGCCCACTCACGGCGATTCGTCCTCCGGTATCGGACATCACCACAGACTTCTCTCCAGAAGGAGAAACCAGAAGGATGTCCACGTCCCCTGGCGATGTATGGGTAAATCCCTCGAGTGTCAGCGTGATGCGGACCGGTGGCCCGACGAGTCCCGAGACGTCCAGCGTGGACGGATACGGAGTCGCGACCTCATGGTCGTTGATGGCAATGCTTCCCTGGCTGGCGAAAATCAGGCTCTGGGGACCCACCGGCATCGGCACCGTGAGGAGCCCCAAATCACGATCTCCGTCCTGCAATCGCAGAACGAGTTTCAGAGTGGTGCCAGCCAGAGCCGTGTTTCCGAAGCTGAAGGATCGAGAGATCGGCGCACCCCCTCCCGCCAGGGCACCATAGAGCTGAGAGCCACTTGAGGGGACGATGGTGTTCGTGGCCAGAAGTGTTGCCGTCAGATTGGTGGTTCCACCGCTACCATCGTTTCGGAGCGAGATGCCCAGGGTGACGGTTTCACCCGGTTCGACCGTTCCATTTCCGTTGGGGTCGGCCAGCAGCGCGATGCCGGCCACGATGAGGTGCTCAAAGTCATCGTCGGCGATCCGAACCGTAGTCTCGGCGAGCGCGAGAAGCAGATCATGCGAGGGTAAAGAAAGGCGAACAATAAAGTCCTCCGTGCCCTCGTGCAGCATG
>JAYTTC010000195.1:0-8058 GCA_043745255.1 Verrucomicrobiales bacterium | reverse complement strand
ATCCATGGCATCCTTCGCACCCGGGGTTTGAGGAAAGCCATAGTCGTCGCAGACGATCATTCCTCCCGAGACCATGCGCTCGTAAAAGAACTTCAGGCTATCGAAGGTGGGCTGAAAAAAATCCACATCGACGTGTACAAAGCAGAATCGCCGATCCGCGACGCCTCCGAATTTTTCAGGAATCCAACCCTTATGGAACAGGACGTGGCTAAACGCGCTCAGATGCTGTTTAACCCGCTCCAAGCCGACCGAGTATTGGCCTTTTTCAAGCGCGGCGATATTAGCGACGCGCGGTTTGTCGATCGCCTCGGGTTCGGGCAAGCCCTCGAAGGAATCGAACGCATGGTGCGTTCTCCCTTCGCGTTGCGTGGCGAGACAGATGAGATGACTTGTGATGCCCGTGGCCACGCCGCATTCCGCGGTATCGCCTGCCAGATGAGCGACCCCCCTCGCGAGGTGGTACAAGTTGTATCGCTTGGGAGTAAGACCACCGCCGCCCGGAAAACGCCGAATCAAGTCGAGGAATGAGGGGTCGGTGTGCCAGGAGACCCCGCGCTGGTTCAATCGGAACCCCCAGCGCTTGGCAACGGCGGACACAAGATCGTATCGCGCTTCCCGGCGGGAGGTCCCCTTGCCCAAGGCGGCGCGGGCGACCCAGCCGAGATAGGGTGTGAGAGTTCGCATGAGTTGGCGGATTAACGGTTAGGGTGTCGATGACGTATCGGGAGGCGTTATTTCATAGCCCTAAACTCTAAGGCGACCGTGGCAGCCTCGACGTATGGGGACAAGCAAAAATGGGGCTCGAACTTCTTGACGAATACTCGAAAAACCGCGGCCTGCAAGAAACCCATGCAACCTCGAAATGGCTGTTGGGCGATCGGGGTTTTCGGAAGCTCGCCCAGGGATGGGTGCCGACAACCTGGACAGCGAGCGGAGGGATACAGATCGGGTGAAAAATTCTCTCTTCTACCCCAGGCTTCCGTTGACTAGACTTCGGGCATGCTAGTGGTGCATGTCCATATCCGGGTGAAACCTGAATGGGTGGACGCTTTCCGTGAGGCCACGCTGTCGAACGCGCGGGCCAGCCTCCTCGAACCGGGCATTGCCCGATTTGATTTTGTGCAACAGACCAATGATCCCACTCGATTTGTGCTGGTGGAGGCGTATCGCAACGCCGAAGCGCCCGCTGCGCATAAAGAAACGATCCACTATTCGAAGTGGCGCGATGCGGTGGCGTCGATGATGGCTGAGCCCCGGAGTTCCCAGAAATATGACAATCTCCACCCTGACGACACTGCCTGGTGAGAAGCTCATGCAGTTTGAGTTCGCGACCTCAGGGCGGATTCTCTTTGGCTGCGGTGCACTGAATGAGATCGGCGCGCTGGCCCGTAGCCTGGGGAGCCGCGCGCTCATCATCACCAGCAACACGGTGTCGCGCGCGCAGCGGCTGCAGCAGCGCCTCGCTACCGTCGAGATCCAGAGCCACACTTTTTCACTCGCGGGCGAGCCCACCCTCGCCGATGTGCTCCGAGCACGGGAGGAATCCCAACGCATCGGCTGCGATCTCATCATCGGCTTCGGCGGAGGAAGCGCGATTGATGCCGCGAAGGCAGTCTCTGTGTTTCTCACCAATCCAGGCGATCCTCTCGACTACCTTGAAATTATCGGACGCGGCCGACCGCTGACGCATCCCGCTACACCGTGCATCGCCATCCCCACCACCGCCGGCACCGGAGCAGAGGTCACTCGGAACGCGGTCCTCGGATCCACCGAACACGGTGTTAAAGTAAGTCTGCGAAGCCCTCTGCTGCTGCCCCGTGTCGCCATTGTAGATCCGGAGCTCACCTTTGATCTTCCAAAAGCACTTACGGCCTCCACTGGACTCGATGCTCTAACCCAGCTTATCGAACCGTATGTCTCGACCCGAGCGAACACGCTCACCGATGGCTTCTGTTTGGACGGGATCCGTCGGGTGGCGCGCTCCCTCGAGAAGGTCTGCACGCAGCCTCATGATCCCGCGGGGCGTGAAGACATGTCGCTAGCCAGCCTGCTCGGAGGCCTGGCCTTGACCAATGCCGGGCTGGGCGCCGTGCATGGATTCGCTTCACCGATCGGCGGAGAGTTCAAGGCTCCCCATGGGGCGGTCTGCGGCGCGCTCCTGGCTGCCGTGATGGAAGCCAATATCCAGGCCCTGCGTCGGCGCAACCCCGCGAGCGCAAGCTTGTCCCGGTTCCGCTACATCGCCCGCCTGCTCACCGGCAAGGAGGAGGCCAACGTGGACGACGGCGTCGCGTGGGTTCGCGGCCTGACCCAGCGTCTTGACCTGGCTCGACTGCGGGATCTCGGGCTGAGACACGAGCATTTCCCTTCGCTAATCGAGAAAGCGATTCAATCGAACAGCATGAAAGCCAACCCGATTCCGCTGACGGTCACGGAACTAAAAGCCGTTCTCGAGCGAGCCTGGTGACTCGTTTCTCAAAGCCCCAGGAGGGTGCGACGCAGAAGATTCAAAGCCTGCTGAGAGGTGACGTATTTGAAAGTTTCCCGATCGAACGGATTGATCTGCTTGAGCACCACCGTCGGGGCAGCGGAGGCAAGCGCGATGAAGACTGTTCCCACGGGCTTCTCGGCGGATCCACCTCCCGGGCCGGCGATACCTGTCACCGCCAGAGCATAATCCACCCGCAACAGCGTGCGCGCTCCTTCCGCCATCGCCCGGGCCACCGGCTCGCTGACGGCACCCTGTGCGGCCAGGAGGGACTCAGGAACGTTCAGCAAGGTTTGTTTAAGATCGTTGTGATAGGCAATCACACTTCCTCGCAACACCGCCGAGGCACCTGGAACATTGGTGATTCGATTGGCAATAAAGCCCCCAGTGCATGATTCGGCGGTCCCCACGGTCTTGGTGCGCTCCGTCAGGGACCGAACCACGACGCCTTCCATCGTCTCGTCGTCAGTGCCGAAGAGATGCTTCGCCAATAGCTCGCGGCACACGGCCTCGGCCTCTGCCACTTTCGCGACCGCATCCGCCCTGCGTGAAACCAATCTCACATCCACCTCGCCAGTCCGGGCGCAGTAGCCAAGGTCCATCCCTTCGTCGGTCCAGCGTTTCAGCGGACAGGCAATTCGCTCCTCCACCATCGATTCTCCCATTCCACTCGTACGCAGGGTGCGACAGACAAACGGAGTTTCGAGTGGAAACTCCCGCTCGATCAGTGGCAGTGCTTGGTTGAGGAACATCGGATGGAGCTCGCGCGGAGGTCCGGGGAGCAGAATCAGCCAGCGGGGCGAGGTTTGACCGGGATGGGGATCCACTCGGATCGCCAGTCCCGGTGCAGTGCCATGGGCGTTCGCGAGAACGACCGCCCCGTCGGGCACCATCGCCTGCACCCGGGTGCTGGCCGGCATGGGTCGGCTGCGGGCCTGGAAAAATCGCTCGATGTTTGCCAGCGCTGCGGGGTCCTCGCTCAAAGATTTCCCGAGCAATTGGGCAATCAAGTCCCGAGTCAGATCGTCACTGGTGGGGCCTAATCCGCCGGTGGTGATGATCAGATCGGAGCGAGTAAGGGCCTCACGAACGGCACCCTGAATTACCGAACCGTCGTCGGCGATGCCGATCTGTCGATCCACCGTATAGCCGTGATCAGCCATTTGGCGGCAGATCCATTGCTGGTGGGTATTTAAGACTCTTCCGAGCATCAGCTCGGACCCGGTATTGATGAGTTCGACTTCCACGGCACGATTTTCTCGGAACGCAACCCCACTTGGCCGTGAAATACTACGATTTTCAAGCTTGCGTTTTAGGGGTGCGAAACTGACATTTTGCCCCCTTATGCAACCCGAAGTCAGTCAGCCGGACAGCGCTCTTAAGTTGTGGTCATGGATTCTGGAGAACCAAAAGCGTTTGATCCAGGTCTGCATCGCAATCGCGGTCCTTGCGGTGGTGGCGTATGCTTACGCCAGCCATCAGGAAAACCGCGAGATCGAGGCCAGCGAGGCGCTCTCCAAGGCGATCCCCGCTCGATTGCGTGAGACACCCCCTCCTGGAGAACTCGCGCAGTCATTGCTGAAAATCGCCGCCGACCATTCGGGCACCAAAGCGGCGTTGCATGCGACGTTGCGAGCTGGAAGCGCTCTTTTTACCGACGGCAAGTATGCCGAAGCTCAGGCTCAATTTGAGAAGTACCTCGCCGCCGACCCCGGCAGCCCTTTCGCAGCGCAGGCCGCTTTTGGCATTGCCGCCAGCCTGGACGCGGCCGGTAAAGGCACCGATGCCGCCGCCAAATACGAAGAGGTCACCAAACGCTACCCAACCGATGGAACTGCCGAGGAGTCTAAGCTGGCCCTGGCAAACCTCTACACCATGCAGAACAAGCCCGAAATGGCCTACAAACTCTACGACGAGATCCTCCAAACCGCCCGAGGTGCCTCCGGACAAGAAGCCTACACGAAGCATGAGGAGCTGGCGCAGCAGTTCCCCTACCTCCGCTCCAACACTCCGTCGATCAAGCCCACGCTGAACACGATGACGACCCTCACCACTAACGTGATGAAAGCCGCCAGCAACATCGTTCAAAAGGCTGTTAGCCAGGTCACCAATAAGCTCGCGGCTCCGACCCCAGTGAAGCCCTGAGGCATCCCTCGTCCTGGTTACCGCCGGTGAGAAGACTCTGGACGAGTATCCACAGCGTGGCCGATGGCAGCCAGGCGAAACCGGCTTGCAATGCAACGCGTGTAAGTGGTTTCTGGAACAACACCAATCCTTCTAGGTTTTAAAGGGCAGGTTGAGCTCAAGTTGCACCGCGAAATTACGATCTAACGCCAGAGCGGTTTTTTGTTCTAAGGGTTTGGAGCTATGAAGATTTGCATTATTGGAACGGGCTACGTCGGTTTGGTCACCGGAACCTGCTTCGCCGAGATCGGCCATCAGGTTACCTGTGTCGATAAAGACGCCTCGAAGGTCAAAGTTCTGCTGGCCGGCGGAATGCCCATTTACGAGCCCGGTCTTGAGGAGTTGGTGAAGAAGAATGTCGCGGCGGGACGACTGCGTTTCACCTCCTCGACGCCCGAAGGCGTGGAGCCTTCAGATGTTATTTTCATCGCGGTTCCCACCCCACCCCAGCCCGACGGTTCGGTCGATCTCAGCTATATCGAAACGGTGGCGAGGGAGATTGCCGGATGCATGACCACCTACAAGATCGTGGTCGACAAGAGCACCGTGCCGGTGCGGACCGGCGATCAAGTGGCAGAGACGATCAAGCGCTATTGCAAAGCGAAGGTGGAATTCGATGTAGTGAGCAATCCGGAGTTCTTGCGCGAGGGATTCGCGGTCGAAGATTTCCTAAAGCCGGATCGAGTGGTGATCGGCGTTCGCTCCCAGCGTGCGGTGCCCGCGATGCGTGAGATCTACGCGCCGATCAAGGCGCCTCTGATTGTCACCGACATCAATTCGGCCGAACTCATCAAGCACGCCGCGAACTCCTTCCTCGCTCTCAAGATCTCCTACATCAACGCCGTCTCGGTGATCTGCGAAGCCTCGGGTGCCAACGTCATCGAAGTGGCCAACGGAATGGGGATGGATGCCCGCATCGGACGGCGTTTCCTGGATGCCAGCCTGGGCTACGGAGGCAGCTGTTTTCCAAAAGACCTCAGCGCCTTCATCAAGATTTCCGAGCAACTCGGTTACGACTTCCGATTGCTCAAGGAGGTGCAGCACATCAACTCCGATCAGATGGATCGTTTCGTGAAGAAGATCATCGAGACGCTCTGGGTCGCGAAAGACAAGATCATCGGCGTACTCGGCCTGGCTTTTAAGCAGAACACCGACGACGTTCGCCAATCTCCCGCTATCGATCTGTGCCAGCGACTATTGGCCGAAGGTGCGACCCTCCGAGTCCATGATCCTCAGGCGATGGATAAGGCTAGGGCGGTGTTGAAGAACGTCACCTATATCGAGGACATGAATGACGTCGCTCAAGGGTGTGATGCGCTGGTGATCGCGACCGAATGGCCGGAGTTCAAGAAACTCGACCTTGAGCGTGCCCGCCGCGAGCTCACCCATCCGATTCTCTTCGACGGACGCAATCTCTTCGATCCCGCCGAAATGGAAAAACTAGGCTTTATCTACAAGTCGATCGGACGTTGAAGGTTGAGTCATCCGAGAATGTCCGCGATCTTAGCCGCGACGTCGCCACCCTGACGCATGAGGGACTCACCCACAAGAATCGCTCCTGAACCGCAGGCGGCGAGACGACGAACATCCTCCCGACTGTGAATTCCACTCTCTGCAACGAGCAGCCAGTCCTTGTCGATCCGTGACGACTGCTTGAGCCGAGTCGCGAGCGTTTCCGTGGTAGCGAGATCCACCTTGAAGGTTTTCAGATTCCGGTTGTTCACCCCGATCAAGCGCGCGCCCGCCGCAATCGCACGATCCAACTCGTCCGCATCGTGCACTTCCACCAGGACGGTAAGACCGGCAGCAGTGGCCAGATCGAGAAACTCACGAAGCTGCGCATCATTCAAGATGGCCACGATGAGAAGAATCGCATCCGCTCCCCACTCGATGGCCTCGAGGATCTGTCGCGCATCGATGAGAAAATCCTTGCGGAGGAGTGGTAGCTTCACCGCCTGACGAATCGCTTTAAGATACTCGAGCGAGCCCTGGAAAAACTTCTCGTCGGTCAACACCGACAAACAGCTCGCCCCACCGGACTCGTAGTCGCGAGCAATCCGCACCGCATCGAAATCCGGACAGATCACTCCGGCCGAAGGGGAAGCCTTCTTCACCTCGGCGATGAGCGCCACCTGACCCCACTTTGGCTCGCGCAGAGCGCTCCAAAAATCACGCGGTCCTCCCCGCCGCTCCATCGCCAACCGCAGCCGCTCGCCGGTGATTGCCTGTTGCGGGAGACGGGCCACCTCCCGATGTTTCTCCGCCACAATTGTGTCCAGGATGTTCATTAAACGTCCTCGTCGTCCTGAAGGTTCGGCATGCGTCTGAGAGGGCATCCAGCCCGGAGCCAGGCACCCACGAAATCATCCAGGTCTCCATCCATCACCGCTTGCACATTGCTCGAGTGATGTCCGGTGCGAAGGTCTTTCACCAGCCGATACGGCTGAAACACATAGCTTCGAATCTGATTGCCCCAGGAGATGCTCCCCTTCTCGCCGTAAAACTGCTCCATCGCCGCTCTCTGCTCATCCAGGCGCTTGGCAAAGATCTTCGAGAGCAGGAGCGTCATCGCATTCATCTTATTCTGTGCCTGAGAACGCTCTGCTTGTGAAGCGGCGACCAAACCGGTGGGAATGTGAGTGATTCGAACAGCGGTCTCCACCTTGTTCACATTCTGACCGCCCTTGCCTCCAGAACGGAATGTATCCACTCGCAGTTCAACATCGGGGACCACGATGTCGGTTTGAGTAAGATCGCTGATCTCCGCAATCGCATCCACGCTCGCGAAACTTGTGTGTCGTCGTTTGTTCGAGTCGAAGGGTGAGATACGAACCAAGCGGTGCACGCCGCGCTCGGCTTTGCAAAAGCCATAGGCATTCTCTCCCGAGATCTTTAGCACCACGCTCTTGATGCCAGCGGATTCGCCTTCCAGGGTATCCTCAACCTGCACCTTCCATCCACGAGACTCCGCCCAGCGAGTATACATCCGCATCAACATCGAGGCCCAATCGCATGCCTCCGTACCGCCAGCCCCGGCATTGATGCTGAAGATGCAGTTATTTTTATCGTGAGGCCCCTTGAGAAGAACCCGAAGCTCCATCGCGTCGAGATCCCGGGTAAATTTGACGAGATCCCGCTCCATCTCGTCCTGCAATGTCATCTGGGCATCGGGAGGTTCGGCCTCACCCAGCTCAAGCATAACCCCAAAATCTTCCAATTGCCTCTCCGCGACGAGGAAAGGCTCCACGCGGCGTTTGATGGAGTTCGATTCCTCAATGAACTTCTGGGCTTGTTCGTTATTCGTCCAGAAGGTCTCGCTCGCCATCAGGGTCTCTATTTCCCCCAGGCGTCGCTGCGCAGTGGGGACGTCAAAGAAACCTCCGCAG
>JAYTTC010000194.1:0-2202 GCA_043745255.1 Verrucomicrobiales bacterium | reverse complement strand
GCTGCGTCCCGGCGGCGTCGCGCCAGAGCGGGATGACGTTTTTTCCGCCGCGTACATCGGCGACTTGTAACAGAAATTTAGCCCTTGTAACAAAAGCTTGCCACCCGCCTCACCGATACGCATAAGCAAATCATGGCAACCTCCTCCACATCCTATCGCAAGAAATGGCAGGCAGGCGATACGACCGTGATACGGGTGCCGCGAGAATTTGCGCCACGCTTGTTGGAACTGGCCCGCCGATGGGACGCCGGAGATACCAGCAAGGTGCAGGAATTGGAAGGGACGTTGGAATTGGAAACCGTTCCGCGAGAGAGCGTGAAGTATTCCGTCAATCGTCCGGTGAATGTGTCAAGCATACCGCAGCGAAGCCCCTTTCGGTATCCTGGCGGAAAGACTTGGTTGGTGCCTTATGTGCGTCGTTGGCTGAAGTCGCGTCCCCGCCGTCCTGCACGTTTGATCGAGCCGTTTGCAGGCGGGGCGATCATCAGCCTCACGGCTGCATTCGAATCACTGGTCGGACAGGTCATTTTTTCCGAGATGGACGGGGCCGTTGCTGCGGTGTGGAAGGTGGTTTTGAATGGGCGGGCGGATTGGCTGGCGAAAGAGGTCGAACGTTTTGAACTGACCGAGAAGCGGGTCCGCGCGGTCTTGGGGCGGGCCGCTGTGACCGTGGCAGAACTTGCGTTTCAGACGCTTCTCCGCAACCGAGTGCAGCGAGGTGGAATCATGGCTGTCGGAGCAGGTTTGATAAAAACAGGGGAGGCGAACCGCGGATTGGGAGCACGCTGGTATCCTGAGACGCTGGCACGGCGCATACGTGAGATTAATACGCAGAAGGAGCGGCTTGTTTTCACGCAAGGCGACGGCCTTGCATTGATGACGGAGCATGCAGAAGATCAAGATACGGTCTTCTACGTGGACCCGCCCTACACCGTGGCGGCGAAGCGTCTTTACACGTGCTGGCAGGTGGACCACGAGGCGCTCTTTGCCCAGATGCAGCGGGTGCGAGGAGACTTCCTGATGAGTTATGACAACACGGACGAGGTGATGGCGCTGGCCGCGCGGTTTGGATTCTCAGCCCGCCCCATTGCGATGAAGAACACGCATCACGAAAAGATGACCGAGTTGCTTATCGGCCGTGATCTGTCATGGCTCGACTAGACGGAGGCTTTTGGCAGGCGGGCGCGAATGTTTGTCTCGAAAACATCAAGGCTGACGGGGCGTCCGCCGGTGAGACCTTCAACCGCGCGCTCAAGCGTAGTCAGATGCAGAGCGTGTGGAGCGAGGGTAAAACCTTTCGGGCTTCGATTGTAGCTGACGACGAACCACGCAACGTCGCAGTTGGAAACGTCCGCAACGCGATCCATCGGGCCGAGACTATTCCAAAATGAGAGATCTACAACGACCGCCATCTTCTTTCCCCAGCGGCGCAGTGTCGGAACTTTCGTCTGGAGTTGAGGCATCAGCCTTTTCGGTCCAGAGCTGCGAAAATCAGGGCGGCGATTTTTGTCGGGAAAGGGCACACCGGGGCCGGGCCATTCACGGAGAATCGCAAACTGCGAAGGCATCCCTTCACCGGAGAAATAGACGGCTTGGATTTCCAGCGCACACCAATGAAGGTCCGGCTTGCTTTCATCAATGAGCACCATGTCGATCTGCCCGACTGCATCGGGATCGTCGTCCGGGAGGCCGGCATTGCCCAGAAGGAATGGAACCTCGCGGATAACGGTCGGCTGCGCGCACTTTAGCAACTCCCTGCCGACCCAGTCGAAAATCGTGCCCGCTTCGCGGAATCGTTGAGGGCATAGGCTGACGATAGTATTGTCAGCCGGAATCCCGCGAAAAGCATCGGGCTGGTAGAGGCGGAAACTGCAGACGCCGCCGTTCTTGTTGCAGACGGAGCCGCGGAATGGGCACGGCTGGGTATTTCGCGGAGCGGAAGTGAGACGCCGAATATCCTCCGCACTGAGATCTTCGAGGCAATGTCCGTAGAGTTCTGCAATGCCGTATCGCGGGGTTGGCGGTTTTTTAGGAATTCCCATGCAAGGGAGTGTCAACAGTTGGCGTCGCAGATGTCGAGGCCCGCAGCGCGTAGGTGAATGTCTGCGCGTAGATGTCCGCAAACTGCGCGTGGTCCGCGTGGGGAAAAAGGTATTGGCGGATTTCGGCGCAGAGGTGCGCGAGCGCGCTGCCCTCGCGCTC
>JAYTTC010000193.1:0-2202 GCA_043745255.1 Verrucomicrobiales bacterium | reverse complement strand
ACGCGACGTCGCGTGCCCTTCGCCAATCTCCTCGACGCCCTGGCCATGCTTCCGCTGGCGTTGCCCGGAATCGTGTTGGCTTTTGGTTACGTGGCCGCGTTCGACTTCAATATCTCGTGGCTGAATCCACGTCAGAATCCAGTCCTGCTTCTGATCATCAGCTACAGCGTCCGACGCCTTCCTTACATCGTCCGATCCGCCTACGCGGGTTTTCAGCAGACCAGCGTGACACTGGAGGAGGCCTCCGCGAATTTGGGTGCATCGCCATTTCGAACTCTTCGAAAAATCACACTGCCTCTGGTGATGGCTCATCTGATTGCGGGAACCATCCTCACCTTTTCCTTCGCGATGCTGGAGGTGAGCGACGGCTTGATCCTGGCGATGAAAGATCGGTTCTTCCCCATGACCAAGATGATTTACGTGTTGATGGGACGAATCGATCCCAACGCTCCGAGCATCGCGTGTGCATTAGGGGTGGTGGGAATGGCCCTGCTCACCGCGAGCCTCTGGATCGCGGGTCGGTTGCTCGGCAAACATCTCGGCCAACTTTTTCGCGCTTAAGCTTCATGTCGCCGTCGCTGATCCTCGGATGCATTGCAGTCTACTTCTGCATGCTCCTCGTTATCGCCGCCATCACCAGCCGCAACGCGGGCAGCGCCGCCTACTATCTTGGAAATAAGACATCGCCCTGGTACGTGGTGGCGTTTGGTCTGATTGGCGACTCGCTGTCCGGTGTCACCTTCATCTCCGTGCCGGGGGCGGTGGGAAAGAATCAGTTTTCATATCTGCAGGTCGTGCTGGGATACATGGTCGGATACGTGGTGATCGCGGCGGTGCTTCTTCCGCTCTATTACCGGATGAATCTGACCTCGATCTACGGCTACTTGCGCGAACGATTTGGTCCGCATGCGCAGAAGACCGGCGCGGGGTTCTTCCTCCTCTCCCGACTCCTCGGTGCGGCGGCACGTCTCTATCTGGCGGCCAGTGTGGTGCAGGCCTTTGTTTTCGATGCCTGGCATCTGCCGTTCTGGGTCTCTGTCAGCGGGATCATCGTGCTCATCCTTCTCTACACCTACAAAGGCGGAATCAAGACCCTGGTCTGGACCGACACCTTTCAATCCACCTTTCTGCTACTCGGAGTCCTCTTGTCCATTGCGGTGATGATGCAGCAGCTCGGGTTGGGGCCGGCAGAGCTCTGGACCACTCTGCGCGACAGCCCTCACTCGACCGCGTTCTTCTGGGACTGGCGGAGCAAGGACTACTTTTGGAAGCAGTTTCTCAGCGGAGCGTTCATCGCGGTGGTCATGACCGGACTCGATCAAAACTCGATGCAAAAGAATCTCAGCTGTCCCAACCTCAAGGACGCTCAGAAAAATCTCTACTGGTTCGGTGGAGTGGTGGTGATCGTGAACGCGTTCTTTCTCTGCCTCGGCGCGCTGCTCTACGTTTACGCGGGTCGAAAGGGGATCGCCATTCCCGCGCAAACCGACCAGCTATTCCCCCTGCTGGCCCTGCAACATCTGGGTCCGTTCGCTGCCGTGGTATTCGTGATCGGTCTTACCGCCGCCACGTTCTCCAGCGCCGACTCGGTGCTCACCACCCTGACCACGTCCTTCTGCCTGGATGTGATGGAAATGAAAGAGGGGGCAAATCTTGAAAGCGCCGCAGCCACTCGATCAAGGCATCGCACCCATATCGCGTTCGCGGTATTGCTACTGCTGGTGATCCTAGTATTCCGCCTGTTCAACAGCCCGGCGATCATCGATGTGGTTCTGAAGCTGGCCACCTACACCTATGGTCCGTTGCTGGGACTGTTCGGCTTTGGGCTTCTCTCTTCACGACGAGTCGTGGATGCGTGGGTGCCGGTCGTGTGTATCGTGAGTCCGCTGCTTTGCTATATGTTGGAGAGCCACTCCGCCCGCTGGCTGGGCGGATATCACTTCGGCTTTGAACTCCTGATGCTGAATGGCGGGCTCACCGCGCTCATGCTGCTTCCCTTCTTGGAAAAGAAGGAATTCAAAACCCGTAGCGGCGTCTCGTGACGCCGCCCATTTCTGAAGCCCAGAACGGACGGACAGAAACATCCAGCCGGAAAACAAGGAAGGGCGGGGATGGGCCGATACGGCCCACACTACAGAAGACAACCACCGCAACGACGAGAGAACCGCAGGGACCGGCTTTAGCCGCGAAGAGGCGCAGAAT
>JAYTTC010000192.1:0-8072 GCA_043745255.1 Verrucomicrobiales bacterium | reverse complement strand
TGGTAGATATCGCAGAAAGTCTGGGGGTTCCGATCCGCTAATGGGAACCAGGAACTCTGCACCTGCACCATGATCCGATGTCCTCGACGAAAGGTGTGATAGGCATCCGGAAGCGTCCACTTCACCACGCTCGGCTTGCCGGGCTCAAAAGCCTCCGGTTTATCAAAGCCGTTGCGAAACTTGCCACGCATCAACTCACCGCGCACCAGTTGCTGGTATCGCCCCATTTGAAGGCCCGCAGGATTAGGGTCTGGATTCGGATACTCGCTTGAGTAGACATCGATCACCTTCACCACCCAGTCGGAGTCCGTGCCGGTGGTGGAGACGGTGAGCTGAGCTGTGAGAGGGCCGGCGAGGGTGACATCTTCCTCTAGGAGGGCGGTTTGGTAAGTGAGGACGTCCGGCCGAGTCGAAGCGAATCGTTGATCCTCCAGCATGTGCTCGCGGGTCATCGCAATTGAAATGTTGGGGATGAATGGCACCGGCTTCGCTGGATCGCTGACATACTCGTCGAATTCGCCTGTCCCGCTTGCGGGTTTCTCGAAGGAAAGGCCGCCTGCAGGCTGGAAATACAGTGTCTTGGCAACCGATTGCTTAGGAGGCCAGGCATCGTAGCGCCGCCACTGGCTGGTGCCCGTCTCGAAAACATACGCCTCGGGCAATTTCGGATCCGGACCTCCCTTGAGGTGAAAGTTGAAGAAGGGCAGTTCGATGCTTTGGCGGAAGAACTCGGACGTCTTGGCTTGGAAACGCACGGCACCCAAATGGTCGCCATCGTCGCCGTACCACTGCCCATGTGACCAAGGCCCCATCACCAGGATATTGGTGATCCCGGCATTCTGACGCTCCATCGCGCTATAAACGTTCAGGGCACCAAAGAGATCTTCCGCATCGAACCACCCTCCCACCGTCATCACCGCGGTATGAACATTGCGGAGATTTGGAAGAAGGTTTCGCGATTGCCAGAAGCTGTCGTAGTTCGGGTGCTGCATCATGTCGTTCCAGAAGGGGATCGCTCCCTTGAAGAAGCGAGAGTCGGCGTTCGCGAGCGGGCCGAGGCTCAGATAGAACTCATATCCGTCGGGGGTCTCATAATCGAAAGGCTTGGCGTCTTCACGGGTAGGCTTCGCGAGTCGTTGCTCAAAATTTCCAAGAAAATTGAAGGCGTGAGGAAGGTAGAGCGCACCGTTGTGATGAAAGTCGTCTCCCTGGAACCAATCGGAAACGGGTGCCTGAGGCGACACGACCTTGAGCGCAGGATGCGAGTCGATGGCCCCGCAAGCTGCGTAGAATCCGGGATAGGAAATTCCGCTCAGGCCCACGCGACCATTGTTGTTCGGGGTATTCTTCACCAACCACTCGATGGTGTCCCAGGTGTCGGTACTTTCGTCCGTGACGGTGGGTCCGGAATTGGCGGTCTTGATCGGACGCACATGCAAGAACTCTCCTTCGGATCCGTTGCGGCCGCGGACATCCTGTCCCACAAAGATGAATTTATCGCGGCCGTAGTAACTCAGCGCGCCACGGGGTTCCGGATAGACATCCGCTCCGTAAGGCCTGAGTCCGTAGGGGGTCCGGAACATCCAGATCGGATAGTTGGTGGAGAGGTCCTTTGGCGCATAGACCACAGTGAGTAATTTCACCCCATCCCGCATCGGAAGCAGGTGTTCGTATTTGGTGTAGTTTTCCTGCAACCAGGCTTTGTTGATCGGCTCGGCCGCGGTATTGGCCAACGCACCCGCCAGAGCGACCAGGGTGAGCGTGCGAAGCAGCAGGACGAAGGAGACAGTCTTCATAGGAGTAAGTGGGTCTTCCGAGTCAGCGGGTGAGTGGGTGGAGAGCTACTGTTTTGGCCTGATTTGGTTGGCGAGGTCCTGGAGCTCGGCTCGCATCTCAGCCGCTGTGCGATAGCGATCCTCGGGACTCGGCTCGCAGGCTCGCAGGATGATTTTGTTCAGCTGCATTCGTTCCGTAATATCCGCAGCATCGTAGAGGGCGGTGGGTAGCTCGGGGAAGCGTCGACGGTCCAATCCCATGCAGGCCTCATACAACACTTTTCCAAGACTGTACACGTCCGCGCTCGGTGTTCCTGGACCCTCGGGTGCGATGTAGCCCTCGGTTCCCAGAAGTGATACATCGAGACCGGTGGCTTGGATATCGGTGACCAGTCCGATGTCCGCCAGCTTCGCGTCACCGTGCACGTAGATGATGTTCGCAGGCTTGATGTCGCGATGAATCAACCCGTGCTGGTGTAAGGCATCCAGGGCATGGGTCAGCGCGAGCCCCAGTCGGACGCATTCCTGAGCTGGGAGCGCACCGGCCTCCTTGAGCGCCGTCCCGAGGGTTTTCGGCGCGTAGGTTTGTGGATCGATGTTCTGTCCGGTCTTCTCATCATCGCCCGCCTCCATTACATAGTAGAAAAACCCGATCTGATTGTTTCGTCCCACCTGTAGGATGTTGACGAATCCGGGATGCGACCGGGAAATAGGCATGAATTTCTGAATTCCTTTGAACTCGCGCTCATATGGGTCGTCGTCGTTGAAATCCTTTCGGTATACCAACTTCACCACGTGATACAGGCCAATCGCGTTCCGGGCCAGCCACACTTCGCCGTATCCGCCCTTGCCCACTCGACGGATCAAGGTGTGGTCAGCCACTGAGGGCGTGCCTGGGTCCTGCGCTTGCTCCTGAGCTGGGGCAGCCGAGGGGCGGCCTGCGTCGCGGTCCCGTGCCCGTTTCGTTTCCTCCACCTCGCGGAGCGTTTGGCTGAGAGTTTCCTCGAGGTAAGCCTTTTCGCGTCCAAGCCGCCGCGTGTGGGTAAACAGGGACCAGGCGAGTGACACAGGAATTTGAAGTCCGGTGATGTACATCCACGCAAACCAGACATGCGTCTGCCAGACCGTGGAACAGCTCAAGAACGCGATCACCAATACAGAGACGAGGCTTGCTCCGACTGCCCACCAGGGTCGGAGCCAAACAAGTCCCGCTCCAAAGACCAGCGCACCCATGAGCAGGCGATAGAACTCGTCGGGTTCCGCCATCCGGTGCAGTCCATCGCTGTTGATGAGGTTCAGAAAAGCGGTGGCTCCGATTTCAACGCCGGGCATCGGCGCCGTATTCCATCGAGTGTAGGGTGTTGGAAAGGTGTCTGGCGGCTCCTTAGCGTAGGGTGTGAACGGGCGGCTTCCGATAAAGACGTAACGATCCTTGAAGAAGCCCTTCACTTGTTGCTTGAGCGCTGCGAAGCTAATCGGCTGAAGCGTTCCTGGAGGGCCGTAGTAGTTCAACCAGAGCTGGTCATCGGGCTCCTCGCTCGACCACACGGATGGGGCGCTGGTCATCCTCGCTGCAACCCAGGCGAACCCTGGCTTGCGAGAGGAACCGTGATAGTACTGGCGGATGTTAGAGCCGCTTTTTACCACCGCTGCGATGCCCGACTCGACCCTTGCATCCAGCAGCGGCCTGGCAGGTGGACGAGGAGTGGTCCCCTTGACCTCGATGTTCTCTGATTCTTCCTGCGCGACCGCTATCACCACCTTGCCAGAGTTGCGAATGGCCTGAACCAGCTCTCGGTTCTGCTCAGGTGGCACATTGGGATCGAACCACACGTCCAGCGCGATCAGCCCTGCTCCTTCCTGGGTCAGGTACTCGATGGCATCCGCATAGTGCGATCGACTGAAGTTCTTCGGCGCTTCGTGGAAATATTCATAAGTCTCCTCATCCACATAGACCATGACCACTTTGGAGGGGACGCTGATGGGTTTGAATCGGAAGTTCCAATCATAGCTCAGCTCGGCGATCTCTCCTCCGATCTTGGGAAAGTACCAGGGCACTAAGCTAACAAACGCGCACAGCAAAACCCCTACAATGGAGCTCTGCATCAGCGTGTATTTCAGCAAGGGCGGTCGTTTCATCCAGAGTCAGCAGCAGACTGATACCCGGTTTCCGAATGAAGGCGGAGAAAAAAACGAGGAGAACGCGGAGTCTCGGAGAGCGCAGAGGGAGATTCAGCGGCGAAAAGGCACAAATGGCATACCTCCCAGTGAACCCGCAGTCGCAGGCTGCCTCATCACGGCGCGGGTCTCGTCAGCGACCCGATGCGCCGATACGGCGCACTCTACAGAATTTCCGACCTGGGGTGGCTAGCCACAGCCGCGGCCCGTCGGGGGTTAGAAATTCAGCTTGAGGCTGAGTGCCAGTGTCCGGGATCGCGGAAGAATCTCGGCCACGTTCAGCGGACTCAATCGATAGTCCTGATCGGTCAGATTGAGTAACGCCACGCGCACTTCGGCTCTTCGGTTGGGAAAGCGGTATCCCGCATTGAGGTTGAACTGCCAGAAATCATCTCCTGGTAGATCGGGGGAATACCCGTAGTTGTGCTGTCGACTCCAGAGACTGTCCCCACCGGCGAAAAAGCCGCAGGGATGCTGAAATTGAACGAACAAGCGAAGCTGATTGAGTAGGCCGGAGACGGAGAGCGATCCAAAATCTTGCGGCGGAAACGCGGACGCGGGGAGACCGAGGAAGGGTTGATCAAAGTCTGCGTAGGTCAGTTGATCGCGGGCACCCATCGACCATTCCTGCCCGATCAACTGATACACATAGGTGCTCAACGAACGTTCCTCGTAGTCGAGTTTTTGCCGGGCGGTGCGGCTGGTGAGGGGGAATCCGAAATCCAGCGCACCGAGGGTTCTCTCTAGATTTGAGGCCAACCATTGCGCGGTCACGCCGGCCCAGGTATTGGAAGTGATCCGTTGCTCGATCGAAACTCCACCCATTCGGAATTCCGCCCCGCTGTTCGCGTTGGCAATCGACTCGGGAATTATGCTGCGGAACACCTGGTTGAATCCTGCGATCTGCGAGGGTTCGAGTTGGAAGCTCTGATCGAAGCTCACACCCCCCAACGACCGCGAGGCAGCGCCCCGCAAGGTGGTCCCGGGTCGCGGCGTCCAGATCAGTCCGAGCTTCGGCGAGAGTTGATCGAGGGTCTCCTCGCCCCCCGTTACCGGAGCGAAACGGTGGTTCAGAGGATGCCTTACTCGGTCGTAGCTCAGCCCGGCGACGCCGAGCAACGAGGGCGTGATCTGCCAATGATCGTAGGCGTAGGCGCTGAATCGTGAAAAGTCTGCGTCCACCTGGCTGGTGGGCACGACGGGCACTGAGCCCAGTCCGGGAACGACTACGTTGCCAAGATACTGATTCCGTGCGTCGAAACTCCCGGTCTGTCCGCGTACCCCAAAGATGAGTGTATGAGCCTCTCGCTGGAAGATCTGCTGAAGCTCTGCCGTGTAGATTTCAAGTCGACTGGCGTAGCGTTGGTCGATCGTGACGGGAAGAGCGACAGGGGTGCCCGCACCGCCCAAAGTAATGACAAAGTTTGGCGAGGCTGGGTTGCTATAACGGAGATCATCACTGAGTCGCCCCCCCAGGAAGAGTGTGTGGACCCCTGGTGACCACTCTCGATGATAACCTGCCAGCAGAAGAGGTTCCTGACTCTCGTTCACCCGGGCAGACCGGCTCGCTTGCGAAGGATTGTAGTAGGGAGTGAGATCGCCGGCCTTGGCGTCGTAATAGATCGCCTGCAGGTAGAGGCTGTCCTTGGGGTTGAGCTCCTGCTTAATCTGAAAATCAAAGAAATGGCTGGTGAGATCCTCGTTGGGTCGCTGGCCCCGTTCGGAGCGATAGCTTCCCTCGATGGCGTAGCTCATGTGAGCGAAGCGACCGTATTGAGCGGCGGACTGAGTCCAGTCTCCCCGGCTCAAATACTCGGTCTCGGTAATCAGGCCGATCCCGTCCCGTTCAAAGAAGCGCGAATATTCCTGCTGGGATACGGTTTGAGAGACGGCACCCGCTCCGGCGGGGGCAAGCAGGTTGGCCACCAGATACTCGCTCAGCCACGGGGTTTCGTAGCGCAAATTAATCCCATGCGGATCACGCAATCGATCGTAGGTGTTGGCGAGGAATAGATGAGCGGAATAGTTGGCATAGTCGTTCGCCACGGCGCGCGACGCTTCCGCCAGTCCGAGATCCTGGAGTCCAGAATCCGCATACGCACCGGCCAGGTTCGCGCCGCGCACCGCGCGGTCCTGGTCGAGTAGCAGCTGAGATCGATAGACAGCGCGATTGTCGTTGAGCGCTTTCGATTGTTCGAGATCGCGGATGGCCTGGTTGAACTCGTTGTGCTGTTGATGGAGCAGCGCAGAATAGAGCCATGCGGTGGGGTCTTGTGGGTCCAGCCGTTTCGCTAGTTCCAACTCTTCCGTGGCATGACGAGTCTCTCCAGCTGTTTGCCAGCCTTTGGCGAGATAGCTGCGCAAGACGCCTCGTTGCGGTTCGAGCGACGCGGCTACCTGCAGATCCTCACGGCCTCCCTGGAGGTCTCCTTCTCGGATTCGGATGAGTCCACGTCCCAGCCAGCCATTGGCAAGTCCGCCATCCAGAGCGATCGCTTGGTCGAACGCGGCGCGCGCTTGACCGCCCTGTGAGTGTGCCGCGGCCAGGAATCCGAGCAGAGCATGAGCCTCGGCATTGCGTGGGCTGAGACTCAGGGCCTCGCGTAGGGCTCTGTCTGCATCTCCCGTGCGGCCAAAGCTGAATTCCAACTCTGCCACCCGCGCCCACGCGAATCCAAAGTTCGGACGTGCAGTCGCGGCCAGCCGTGCAGCGGCAAGCGCCTCCTCGAGTCGATGGCCCGCTTGAAAGATATACGACTCGGCGAGAGCCTCGGTGGCCAGCGAGTCCTCGCGCAGGGGATGGAGATCCGCCGCGTCGGGACGGGTGACCGCGACAACCATGCGCTCGAGCGCCGCTCCCAGACGGAGGCTCCAGGATTCCCTCGTCGTGGCCTGCAGCAGTGCTCGAGCGGGTTCGACCTGACCCACCGATAGCAACAACGCCGCGCGATAGAGGCTGCGTTCCGGAGACGGGTTCGCGTCTTCCGCAGGATAGAGACGAAAGGCTTCCGCCAGATCACCCCGCCGATAGGCCTCGAACGATGGGGCGAGAGCATTCCGTTCCAGATCCTGCAGCACCAGATCGTCGACGCAAAGAACACCTGGATAGTAGAGAACCCATTGGATGGCGTGATTGGCCTCGATCCTTGGCACTAGGCGCGGAGTGCCGCCCAGCTCGGATTGTCCCGCCTGCCCCGGCCTGACTACAGTGTTTCCTTGCGCGTTGGACAATTCCCCCTCGCCTGCAAGCACGGTCAGGGTCATGGCGCTTGTTGCGGCATCCACGGCCACCGTGAACTCGGTGCCGCGGGTCGCGGCGGTAGCGGTTCGCGAGTCGATGCGAGTGGATCCTGGTTTGTCGCGGTGGAACAAATAGAGAAGCCCATGCAACAGGCTTGCGCCATAGGTCTGATCGGGTGTCGGTGGCTCTTTGATGGTAAAATCGCTGCGCTCAGCCACTCGCATCACACTGAGGTCCGAGAGTCGCAGCGTCAGTCGGCAGCCAGGTCCGGTGCGTCCGCGGTTTCCGGGTCGGAGCACCTGGTTCACATAGGCGGGATCCCAATCCGTCCCACCGGAGCGGGATATCTCCACCTTGGTCTTGTCCCCCTCGATGGCCAGGATGATGACTCCGCGGGTCGCGGTGGTCGTCGTGGGCGGAGACTGAGCCCAGAGGTCCGCAGGCAAAGCTAGCAAGAGCACCCCAAGCAGAGGGGCATAGTGTCGCGTGGGCTGGAGCAAGGAGCGAATGAAGCGAACGTAAGTATTTGGTTCTTGCACCTCAACGCTGAAACGAGGCTTGGCACTCGAGTGGATTCCACCTACGGTCCGCCCGTGATCACGTTCCTGCGCTTCGTCGGAGTGATGAATGCGGCAGTCTGGTTTGGCGGTTCCGCATTCCACCTTCTCGCGGTGGGCCCTTTCTTTTCCTCCCCCGCGACTCGTTGGATTTTGGGGGACCTCTACGCAGGCGGCGTCGGGCTCCTCCTTTGGCAGCGTTTTTATACGCTGCAGTATGTCTGCATTGCCATCGTGCTGCTGCACAGCGCGGCGGAGTGGGTTTACCTCGGACGGGGACTGTCCCGTCTGAATGCCTGGCTGATGAGCTGTCTGCTTGCC
>JAYTTC010000191.1:0-2208 GCA_043745255.1 Verrucomicrobiales bacterium | reverse complement strand
CGAGCACCAGATTGAGCGCAGCAATCACCACCACCACTGCGCTAAACCCGATCCCCACGAGGCCGGACTCGTGGATGTAGGGAATCGATTTACCGAAGAAGCTGAGGATGAACCCCACGAGATACACCACGGCGATGCCGCCGGTGGCTGCGAAAATACCGAGCTTGAAATTCTCGGTCGCCCGAATGACTCCGGAGCGATAGGCCAGCAGCAAAGCGCAGAGCGTTCCCAGAGTCAGGATGATCGCCTGGAAGGCAATCCCTTGAAACTTCGAGTTGTAGAACGCTGACACTCCGCCAAGCAAGAGCCCCTCCAAAACCGCATAGAGTGGCGCGGTGGCGGGTGCCCAAGTCTTCTTGAAGCAGGTAACCAGGGCGACAATGAATCCCCCGATCGCTCCGGCCAGCATCCAGGGCATTGCCTGTTGCGGTGCCACCGAAAATCGGTCCCAGGTGAAGGCAGCCGACACGGTCACGATCAAGAGAAGGATTGCCGTCTTGTTTATCGTGCCCTGAATGCTCATGGCACTCTCTGAAGACGAGCCTAGGTTGCTGAACGTCGTATCGCTCAACGCTGGATTTGCTGTTCGGATCATGGCCTTCTGGTAACACCAACTCTCCTGAGGAGCAACCTCTTCCGGAGGCCAATAGGAATTCATCCCTTTCCACAACCCACGGCACCCGAGCATCTCAGTTGGAAGATCGGTGAGACCTTCCACGGGAAGCGCGGCTCCCGTCACATCGGGTGCCGCCGCGAGAAACTTCAGAGCGCGCGTCTCTTCCTCCGGATTCGGCACGGAGCGCTTGGCGAAAGCGTAGACGCTGCGCCGCCAGATCTCGGGACCCTCCTCGATGTTGGAAGGGTATTCGTCCTTGCTGCGGGTCGCCATGGCCTCCTTCGGAATGATGGGGCGGAAGGCTGGACCTACCATTTTATGAATGATCAAGACGTTGCCGGCAGGGTCCAGCACCATCGCCCTATGGCACACCGGTGTTTCAAAGTGCTCCATTTTCCACCTTCCTCTTCGATCGGATCTCTAACGGGAGGTGATGCGTTCACGGCAGCGCCACGACGCTGTAGAATGCGTTTGACTCCGGCGTGGGCTGGACGAAACGCGTCTGCGTGGCGCTCGCGATGCGGACGTCTTGGAGTTCCCACGCGCCGCCCAGGACTCTCGCGCTTTGCACGCCGTAGTAACGGCCGGGGACGCTGCGGAAATAAACGGCGCGCTGCCCGACAGGGATGGGCGTTTGATCCGACGCGGTGAGATCCGCCGGACGGGGTGTGAGTTCCATTTCGAGGCGGGAGGCGCGTTGCGTGGGATCGGTGCCGGCGAACCACTCCTCGCGGTTGGTGAACCCGTCGCCGTCGGGATCATCGCCCTCGCCGCTGGCGGCAGGAAACTGAGCAGTCAAGCCCGTGGACACAGTCCAATCGGCGAACGCAGGTCGTGGGATCCAAAGCGCCGTCGGACGTTCCGAGAACCTTTGACGCCAGCCTGCGGCTCCGGAATGATAGAAAACTGTCACGAATGGAGATCCGCAGAATATGGTAGCGTCGTCATAGTAGGGATCGCGCGGCGCTTTGCCTTCAAAATAAACACTCGTCAGCCCGGTGCAGCCATCGAACGCGTAATCCCTAATGGAGGTCACGCTGTTGGGGATGATGACACTCGTCAGTCCGGTGCAGCCAGAGAACGTGTGATCCCTAATGGAGGTCACGCTGTCGGGGATGGTGACACTTGTCAGGCTTATGACTCGGGAGAATACCCCATCGCCAATTCTCGTCACCGGACTTCCGAGGAGAAACTGCGGAATCATCACCGCACCGCCCGGACCCGTGTAGCGCGTAATCTCCGCCCTGCCGCCGTTGATTTGGAATCCAAAGTCCCCTTCCTGAAAGGCCGGTGCGGTCATCGGCGAGAAAAGGAGCAGCACCAGCAGCAGCCGCGCGGGCTGGAGAAGCCGCAGGCGCGGACGAAAACCGTCAGGCAATGGCATCGGGTTCATGACGTTGGGGTTCGTCCAGTCTGTGATGATCCAGCGATTCGTCTCCCGCGTCAACCCACAATACAGCCAGGCCGACCTGGCGGGTGTGAGTAAAAGTGAATGAGAATGGAGTCTCGCACATTCGAAGAGGTGGGACGGGGATGGGCCGATACGGCCCACACTACAGAAGACAACCACCGCAACGACGAGAGAACCGCAG
>JAYTTC010000190.1:0-8084 GCA_043745255.1 Verrucomicrobiales bacterium | reverse complement strand
GTTCCGAGAACCTACTTTTGTCGGAACATCGCGGCCGCTGAAGTGGGCGGCGCTCTCACGCAGCGACCCATTCAGGCTTTCTCCAAGGATCCAGATCTAACACACTTTTATTTGCACCCGCCGCATCCGGCAAAACGTCGAGTTACATCCGCTTAGCGAAGCCCCTTGGCAGCGATGTCTGTACGAAACTGTTTCCCCTCGAAGCGGATCCGTTCTGCGGTGTCATAGGCCAGGTTCCTCGCGGACCGCAGATCCGACGCCCAGGCGGTGACCCCAAACACCCGTCCGCCCTCGGTCACCACCTCCCCGCCACACAGTCCAGTCCCTGCATGGAAAACCTTCGCGTTGGGAACCGCAGCGGCGGCGGCCAGTCCTGCGACCGCCTTTCCTTTCGCGTAGGAACCGGGATAGCCCCCCGATGCCAGCACCACGCAGACCGCTGCCCCAGGTGACCACTGCAGCTCGACGTCGCTCAGGCTTCCATCGATCGAAGCCTCGAGAAGTTCAACTAAATCGTTCTCTAACCTCGTTAGATAGACCTGGGTTTCGGGATCACCGAAGCGGGCGTTAAACTCCAGGACCCGCGGACCGGTCGATGTCAGCATCACGCCCGGATACAAAATTCCGCGGTAATCAATTCCATCCTCTGCGCAGCCGCGAAGCCAAGGCTGGAGAATCTGGTCCCCCACTGTTTTGAGCTCGGCATCGCTGAGAAACGCGGTGGGAGAATAAGCCCCCATCCCGCCGGTGTTCAGTCCTTGGTCGCCGTCCAGGGCACGCTTGTGATCTTGGGAGGTAGGAAAGAGTTTGACCCCCCTTCCGTCGCATAGGGCGTGAAGAGAGATCTCCACCCCCTCCAGCATCTCCTGGATTACCACTTCGTTCCCGGCTTTTCCGAACGTCTGCTTGACCAGGATTTCATCGATCGCCTGGTCTGCTTCTTCGAGATGATTGCAGAGCAACACGCCCTTTCCGAGGGCCAGGCCGTCCGCCTTGACCGCGCATCGACCCCCTAGCGAGCGGGCGAAACTCCTGGCTTGGGCCGCATCGGTGAAGGTGCCAGCTCGAGCGGTGGGAATTCCGTGACGTTCCATGAATTTCTGAGAAAAAACCTTCGAGGACTCGAACTGGGCCGCCTGTTTGTTCGGTCCCCAGATGCGGAGGCCGTTCTTTTGGAACAGGTCCACGATCCCTAGAGCCAAAGGATTGTCAGGCCCCACCACGGTAAGGTCGACCTGCTCCTGCTGGGCAAACGCGAGCAGACGGGGAAAATCTTCAACGCCGTAAGGGAGGCAGCTCACCAGCGAGTGGTTGGATGCCAATCGCTCCCCCCCGATCCCCGCATTGCCTGGAGCGCACCAGAGACGAGTGGTATGAGGCGAACGCGCGAGCTTCCACACGAGCGCGTGCTCACGTCCACCCGATCCAATCACCAAAATCTTCATCAGGCATGGAATTTAATCAGCTACCCGTCACTGGGGAAAAGCAATTTTCAGGATAGCGCTCAAAATGGCATTCTTTTTGTCTTCTCGGAGTCCTGAATTCCCGGCTGTCGAGCGCCGTCGAACGGATCGAACATGACCGAATCCGCACATACTGGCAGCAAAAGGTCTGAATCCGCCCACCGAGTCGCAACGTTGAACTAATTTTTATGCCTGAGCACAGTCACGAGCAGGAAGAGGTATTCGAGGAGTTTTTCTTTGATTTCGACTCAGCCGATCTCAAGCGATTCCTCCAAAAACTTCCCCGTCTCATCCCAAGCGGGTTCGGCGCACCTCAGGTGGAAGAAGTCCTCCAAAACGCCAAGAACATCACCCCTCGCCTAAAATTGATTTTGGATTTCCCCATCGAGTTCGAAAAGGCCAGCACCAAGCTTGTAGTGGTGCTGTACTCCGAGGAACCCCAGCTCCAGACTCTCTATCTCTACGCGCTGCCGAGCCTGATCGCGTCGGTTGAGGACGAGCTCTCTCGATTTGTCGAGGAAAGCCCTGAGGACTAGCAGCTCTCTCGCCCTGAAAAGAGGCCTCCGGCTGCCGCATCGTCAGAACTCCGGTTCGGGGCCCAGTCCCGACGTCGGAAGGAATAGCGAGACGGGTTCCGAACCTTTCGGCCATCCTTCCAATTGCCGCCAGAGCCCTTCCATGTCCTGCGCTCGGACCCCCGTGGCGTACATGCCATAGAGGGAGGAAATAATATGGTGCACCTCCGCAGGAGGCATCTCGTGGTCTTCTTCGCGGCCCACTCGCCTGACGATGAGCGTGAACGGAACGGGCTGGGAGCCTCCAGCGATATCGATGGCTTCTGGGGAACGAAAATCCGGCTGATGATAGTCAATGCGCCGGGGATCGATCTTTCGAAATCCAGCCCTCTCATATGCTTTCAATCGGATGCTCCGCATCTCATGGGTGGGGTCCGGATGCTCCATCTCCGCCACGAGCGTGATGGGGCTGTCCTCTGGGAGCCCAGCCGCACGCAGGCAGGCCCGCGCGGTTTGGATCGGGACGGCTCGCAACCATGCGGCCACACCCGTGCGTCGCCACTCCGGTTCCACCAACACATGTGAAAGATGAACGACAGCAGTAGGGCCCCGACTGTCCTGACTGACTATCGCCACATGGTCCCGAACAGCGATCGACTCCTCCCCACGACGGACCAGGGCCAGTTCGTAGCGAAACCATCGATCCCCATGACGTGAGACCGGATACCAGGCAAAGCGGGTCGCGAGCACTTCCCTCGACTCCATTTCGTTGAGCGAGCCAAACTCTCTCCAAAGGCGAGCGTACGTGGCCTCAAACAAAGGGTGGTGGCGATCGCGAATGCCGATCAGGGTTAAAAGGGAAAGATCCAGAGGAAGAATCCGCTGGTCGCCCGGGGCTAGATCATCCGGCAGGAAAATAAGTTCAGGCATCTGTGTCGGTCAGCCCCGCCTTTGGAGCCGTGTTGGATCGGATCAACTTGCGCACGGCAAACAGGTCGTCCTTGAGAATATATTGGAACACGCCTGCCTGAGCCGCTGCAGCACGAACGATCGGATCATCAGAATTGGTCACCATCACAACGCGGGCCGCGGGACATTCATCGCGGATTCTTGCAGCGGCGACAAGCCCATTCACGGGTTTCATTTTGTAGTCGAGTAGTACCCAGTCCGGCGGATGTGCTCGGGCGGCCTCGATCGCCGACTGGCCGTCCCCTGCCTCGTAGATTTCGGCGTGCAAATCCGCCAGCATAGCTCGAACAACAAGCCGAATTCGAGCGTTGTCATCGGCAATGAGGATTCTCAAGCCGCCCGTGGAAGCGATTGAATGATGGATTGGCACTCAAACGAGATACGCACGCGCAGCCCCCGTTCTTTCAGTTCAAATGACTTGCTTCCCGTTATTCTTGGCAGGACCATCGTCTTACGGACGCTATTTGCTATGAAACGTGCCGGTGCTGATCCACTGCCAACTCGGGCCAGCCTGCTGGAACGTCTGAAGGACCCGAACGACCAGCAGAGCCACCAGGAGTTCTACGACCTCTATCGCAACCTCATTTATGGGGTGGCGATGAAATATAGTCTCTCCGATGCAGATGCACAGGACATCATCCAGGAGACCATGCGATCAGTCACCGGCAAGCTACAGGAGTTCAAATACGATCCCAAAATCGGCTCCTTCAAGGCCTGGCTGCTTCAGAATACTCGATGGCGCATTATCGAACTGCTGCGAAGCCAGAAACCGATGTTCAAGAAACCTTCCACTACCGGGGACGACAGCCGACGTACGGGCACCATGGAGAGGGTGGCCGACCCAAGCGGCAGTGACCTCGACGCCATCTGGGAGAGCGAGTGGCAGCGCACTCTCATCGAGCGTGCGGTGACGAAAATCAAACTGGAAGTCCGTCCCCTGCAGTTTCAGATTTTTGACTGCTATGTGCTGAAGCAATGGCCCGTGGAGAAAGTCACCAAAACCCTTGGTATCAGCGCAACCCAGGCCTATCTTGCAAAGCTCCGCGTGGGCAAAAGACTGAAGGACGAGATCAAGCGTCTCGAAACACAGCTGATCTAGAAGCGATCCACTTGGAAAGGTCTTCATTTTCCCATGGAAAATTCCTCAGGATACTTCTCCCGGATTCGATTCCAGCTCGCTCGCAGAGTGTCACGAGGCGAAGGCATCAAGGCTCCCGTTTCGTGATAGGCTCGCGCGGACAACAGACTGGCGATGGCTTGGAGATCTTCCACCGGACGATGATCCCTCTCCATCGGTAGGTAGGTTGCTCTCTGCGCTGCGTCGAGCACCCACACTGCGTCTCCTCTTCGCGAAAACTGAACACGCCGAGGCGGGTCGCGAAGCGATATGGCTGGAGTCACAGGATCGCCTCCGACTGCATCCCAGATGCGCACGCTATTGTCGCGGCAGGCGGTCACCACCCAGCGAGCATCAAGGCTGAATTCCGCCCACACCACCTGATCGCGGTGCACCATCGGGCGCACCGCTTGCTGGCCCGTCGCGACATCCCAGACGATCGCATTGAAATCCTCACCCGCAGTCACCAGCCGAGAACCTTCCGGACTGAAACGGGCACACAGCACTCCATCGCGGTGATGCAGAGGCGGACCCACCCGTTTTCCGCTGACCGTGTTCCAGAGAAAAGCAGCCTCCGCTCGAGCCACCGGACTCGCGCACGCGACGGCGAGGATGTCCCCCTTGGGGCTAAACTCCAACCCCTTCACCTCCGCATCGTGGTGCAGGGAATGGGGCAACAACGGTCGGCCATCCTCGATGGCAAAGAGATCAACACTCTCGCCCTGCTTCTCGCCATGGACTAGCGCCAGCTGTCGCTGAGCTCTGTCCGCGACCATCAGCCGCGGACGACGCTCCTTCAGGTCCACGCTCCAGCGTTCGCGTCCGGTGGACAGATCCACCAGGGCGACCTGGTTGGTCGAGCGGCAGAGCAGCAGGTTCTTTGAACCCAGGGCGAGGAGCGAATGGAAGTTTCCAGAAATATCCACCGGCTCGCCCGACAGAACTCCGTCCGAGACCCGCACTCGCTGACAGCGTTTGATCCACCTGTCTCCCTCCAAGAAGTTGGAGCTGCAGAGGAGCGCATATCCGGAGTCCCCTGCGAAGAGCAACTGCTCGACTCCGTGCTGAGAGTCCGCAGGGAGGCTGTGGACTGGGCTCGGCTGGGGGAGACAGACGATCTCAGCCCTCCCATGGGTGACCGAGGCAACCCAGCCCTGCTCAGCGCGCAAATCCGTGGCAGGCCACGATCGAGGCGCTTCGGGTTGAGGAAACATCCAGACCCGCGTGGTGCCGTCCTGACAAACACTGATGACTCGCTGGCTATCCGGACTGAAGGCCGCGTAGACCACGTGATCCGGATGGTGCAGCGGGGCAAGCGCTCTGCGACCCGTGCGGGAATCCCAGAATCGGACCGAGAAATTGAAGTCCGCCGCAACCAGAGTGTTGCCGTCCGGGCTGAACTCCACACTCCTGACTCCTACGTCATCCTGAAGAGGCTGGGGCAAGGACTCTTGACCGGTGGAGGCATCCCAGATTCTCACCGTATGGTCAAAACTCGCCGTCGCCACTCGAGAACCGTCCGGGCTAAAGGCTCCCCAATTCACCCAGCTCTGATGACGAGTGAATCGAGCCAACTCAAGCCCGCTCTGGGCATCCCAAACCTTCGCATCGCCCTCCTCACTACAGGTGAGAACACGCGCGCCGGAAGGGTCGAAGGTGGCATGTAATATTCGAAGGGCATGGCCCGCCAACCGCAGCATCCGCCCAGTGCGCAAATCCCACACCACTGCGGTGGATGTGGCGTCGCTTCGACCCTTTGCAAGGCAGGCCACGAGACGATTCCCGTCCGGGCTAAAGCGCGCGAAGACCACGTAATTGGGGAGGCTAATTTCCGTCGGTACGGCGGAACCCTCCATCGGCCACAAGCGGACAACCGATTCCAGGCGCGAGGAGGTCATGACCTGGTTTCCCTGAGGATTCAGCACCGCCATTTCCTCGGCGCGTCCGCTCCCGAAGATCCGAGAGAGTGAGCTGCCATCCGACAGTCGTTTCAGCTCGAACGTTCCTTTTCCAACCGGAGCCAGCACCGCCGATCCATCCCCATTGAATTCAGAGTAACGCGCCTCCTGATCCCCAAACCACATCTGAACAACGCGCGGAGATCGGTCCAGCACGGCTCGGGTCCGAAGCCGATGGGTCTCCGCCACCCTCGGATCCTTATCGAACAGCGCCAGCGCGGCAGTGAACCACGGCAGGGCCTCTGAGTAGTCGCCGGATTCCATCGCCTCGTTTCCAGAGGCGACAAAATAGCCCGACTTGCGCTGCAATAGCTCCGTGTCCCGCACGTTCGCTCGCCAGGATAGAAACAGAATCGTGGCCAGCGCGACGAACATCGCCGTCGCTGGGATGGCCCAGCGCTGCAACGCCCCCAACCCACGTTCTAAGCGCAGCAAGCGACGCACCGACCGGCCCGCCTGTAACAGGGAGAGATGCAGGCGAACATCCTCCGCGCTTTGATATCGCCTCGCCGGATCCGCTTCACAGCACTTGCAAACGACTTCGTTCAGCTCCGCAAAAGAAACGTGGCCGACGGGCTCGGGAGGATCCTCGGGGAGCAAAGGAAAGTCAGTGCAGTCCCGTCCAGTGCTGATCTCGTAAAGCAGTTTGCCCAGTGCAAAGATATCAGCGGTCGCTTCCCCGGGACCCTCACGTGGAACATATCCCTCGGTCCCCACAAAGGTGGCACCGGGACCTGCCTCGGTCACCAGACCGATGTCGGCCAGCTTGGGATGCCCATCCACAAAAACCACGTTGGCAGGTTTGAGATCGCGGTGCACCAGCTTCTGTTGGTGGAGTCGGCTCAGTGCTGCGCTCAATGCGAGTCCCACGACCATGCAGCGATCCAGCGGTATGCGGCGCGCCTGGTTGATCTCGCTATGAAGCGTTCTCGGAGAATAACGAGCGGGATCTTCCCGCCAGGCCTCATCCTGACTATCGCCAAGTTCCATCACATAGTAGAAGTAACCGTCGCCGTCGTTTCGTCCGACGTGAAGAATCTGAACGAAACCTTCGTGCAATCGAGAGATCGGTTCGAATCGCTGGAGGCCCTCGAATTCCCGTTCATAGGGACGATCCGAATGAAACTGAGCGCGTGATACCACCTTGATCGCGCGAAAGGCCCCCATCACGTTTTGACCAAGCCAGATCTGTCCATAGCTTCCGCCGCCGATGATGCTGATCAACCGGTGATCAGGTACGTGGAGAGCCCCCGCGATGGGAATCTTGATCCTCGAGTCTGGCAGGTTCGCATCCATGCTCGCGATGGGTGAAGCCCGTCGACGCTACAACCTCGCGCTGCTGATCGTTACCGACAAGGTGGAGGATTGTCCGGAGGGAAGCACTTGACGGTTTTTACCTATGTTGCCCGACTCAACACACACCATCTGAAGGAACTCCTGGTCTCCGAAATCAGGCATTTGCTGGGCCTTCACTATCCATGGATTCCAGAGGACCGTCGAGTTCGAGCCTGCCTTCTCCACTTGGATTCGACGACCGAGCTTCGAATCTAAAATAGCCACCGCACCGGTTGTATCCAGGTAAACACGATCAGTCTCTCCCACGATCTCGATCTCCTGCTCTTTCTCGACCTTCGAGGCAAAGCCTTCCACTTTATCCAAATAGGTCGCGCCCTTGAGACCGGCGATGCGTGTGGATCGGATGTCGCCGACATGAAAATAGGTATGCAGGCAAGACTCAAAGGAGAACTCCTGGTTGGGCGATGTGTTGGTGATGATCAACTCCATCTTGAGGACGTCGGTAACGGTCACGATGTAGTTCGCGGTAAATGAAGGCCAGGTGGCTGATGCCACGCTCTCCCCAAGACTGAGTCTCAGGCTCACTCCGCCGGCTGGCAACATAGTCGCTTCATTCAGCTGCCAGTTTGCGGTACGAACAAAGCCATGGGATGGCTCGCCATCCCGGGCACCGAACCAGGGAAAGATGATCGGAACCCCGCCGCGTATCGCTTGACCGACCTCGAAGCGGCTGAACTGGCTGGTGAAGAGTATCGGCGGCTCTCCC
>JAYTTC010000189.1:0-8118 GCA_043745255.1 Verrucomicrobiales bacterium | reverse complement strand
CTATGTCCGCCCTTCCGGATACAAGGTTCACATGGAGAAGCCCTTCGGGAACCGCTCCTGGCGTCTCGTGGGCACGGTGGCGGAGGGAACGTTTTGCCACAAGCCGTGCACCGTTTCCGGGGGGGGGAAATCAGAGATTTCAAAACCCATCACTGACGCGATCATTCAGGGGCCGATCTTTGCAGCGCACTTCAGCAAGGACTTCGATCGCGTCGCAGAACTCTTGAAACGCGACTACGCGAACCGTTTTAAGAAAACCGTTCACTCAGCCAAGGACAGCCGTCCCATCTTGAGCCCGGAGCGCTCGCTCGGATCGGTCATCAAGCTGCTCACGCCGTCGGCCCGGGAATACACCTCAGCCTACAACGAATGGCTGACTTCCATTCCGCAATATCTTAAGGAGTTGGTCTTCGTCGTGAAGCGCTTCTACAAAGTGGACTGGGGCGATCAGTGGCGGGACCACTTCAGCGTCGATATCATCAACGGCGTGCCCGGCAACGAGCTCAAACTCGACAACCGTAAACTTGCGACGGCGTATTTGCGCGTCGGCTATGACGGCGATGGAGCCTGGCGCGTGTTTGGACTGCGGAAGGATTTTCTGCCGTCGGCCAAACTCCAGATGGAGGATGACATCAGCGCCTCGGTGGTGGTTCCGCGTGCGGCGATTCAACACCTGGGCGCGGACCAGAGGGACTCGGTCACCTCGGTGAAATTCGTGAAGAACTGCGAGCTTCGACTCTTCCAGCGCCCCGACGACGCCATCCATCGTGGCTACGATCGCCAGACCGAAAGCGACTTCACTCTGCCTGGGAATTTTTTCTCGAACTACGAGCCGCTGAAGCCTTCGGACGCTCGAGAACTCATGGAAGATTCGATTGGATTCGTGAAATACACCGATGCCATGCAGGCGCTGCTTAAATCAGCGTCGACCGATCGGGAGGGCAGTTTCTTCGTGTGCAGTTCCAACCCGCGACTCGTCGATGGAAAACCTTCCAAGAACCCGCGCTATCTTCAGCTTCGTCCCGACCTGGTGAATCCGAGAGCCTCGTACCTCGCGGAGATCGCGACTCGGCTGAGACGACGTATTCCGCTGGGTCAGTCGGTGCCGACACCCGTCAACTCGGTAGTGCCAGGGCGCCGCAACAATGCTCCCGAACTGGCCTCGAACATCCGCGCGCTGGCGATCTACAATCCCATCCATTTCATGGAGCTTCCGGAGCTCTTCATGGAATTCATCTGCAGCATGACGGGAAAATCCCCCTCCACCACAGGGGCGGGATCGGAAGGGGCTCTCACCAAAGGACCCTTCAATGCCCTCCCTCCCATCCACGACCTGAACGCCACACTGGTTTCGAATGTTCTCTGCGGAGTGGACGGATTTGTCACCAGCGCCGGTTGCGTGGGGCCGAATGTTCGCATGGACCATGACATCAGCCTGCTGATTCCAGAGGTATGGTGCCGGATGTCGGTGGCGGAACGGGAACCGAAATTCCTCATAGAGAATGGCTATCTGGAGCGTTGCGCGGACAGCGAGTTTGAAGGACGCAAACTCCCGTTCAGTCGCTTGGGCTATCGAATCACGCTTCGCTTCGTCCAAACGTTCTTCGGACGCGTTTTCAACCATCCGCACGTGGTCTTTGATGAGCCAATGCTCCGTCCGGAGCTGCAGGACATGGCGGTATTCGCAGAGGGAATCGAAAATGTGATCAGCACCCAGAAGCGTGTTTCTCAGCTCTACTTTGATGACGGAAGCATCGAGTTAGCCTGTCCCCCGCTCCGCGCGTTGCTGCACATCATGCGCGACGATCATTACGAGGGTCGGACATTGAGTGACGCTTCTATTCGCTCGCTCTTCTCCCCCGACACACTACTGGCCAGCGATTGGTATGGACAGAGATTGCTGGCCAAACAGCATCTCGACGTGCGTCTTTGGCAGCGCCACGTCAGTTCGCTCGAGGATTTCCTCAACCGCGAGACGCACACCGACGAAGCGGCTCGCCTGGGGCTCTCACTTCGCTTGAAGGAGGCGGTTGTCCAACTGAAAGAAACCCAGGACCCCACTTATCTCAAGCGTCTGCACGGAACTATTGGCGTCGATCCCGGACTCTTCTGACGGCCAGAAAAAGGCCCGACCCAGCTTGGGTCGGGCCTTGAAGGTATCGGAATACGGATTAGATCACTGAACCTGTTCTAAAGGCACAGGCACCGCTCGATAGAACTTAACGGAAGATCCATCCGAATCAGGATCGATGTAGTGAATGATATCGTCGACCGGATTGGCGGGCCCCGCTGATGACCACACCTCGAGATCGGTTGAGACCTCAACCTCATAGTTCGCGCCGGCCCGAACGGGGATGCAGACGTGGAACGTTCCATCCGGCAAATGAACGCTGGGCGGAAGACGGTGATCGTTGTCCAGGATCAACGCCACAGCCCGATACGGGCGAGCAAGCAGGTAAGCGGGCCACCCGTGCGCATGCACAGGGGTCAATGGCGCTGCGAGTAACTCCAGGCGTACGGTTTCGATCCGTTCCGGCTCCCGATCGTCAATAGGCACCACCACCAGACGCGCTCGTCGCTCGCCTGCTGGGAGAGTCACGCTTTCAGGCAATGCCTTATAGTCCTTTCCTGAGGTCGCAGTGCCAGTCACTTTCAACCCCACGGTCACGGCCTCATTCGTCCGACCGGTGCGATGCACCAGGAAGACGGCGTTGCGACTCCCCCACGATGGAATCCCTTCGGTGGCGATAGGATCGATCGCGTAAAGGTGAATCTTGGGCGGAAGTGAATCATTGGGATCGTTATCCTTGATAATCGCTTTGGCAGCGCTGGGATCGCCCACGGAGTAACAGCCCGGGGTGGGTTTTGCTACAGCTCGGCAAATCGCTGGGTCCAGTACCAGGGCAACCGTTTCGTCCCCCTCCACCAGATCATCATCAATCGCCTGAACCGTAACGTCGGCGCTGTCTGTGTTTTCGGCGATCACAACGGAACCGGGAAGCTGCAGATAATCGAGTCCGTTCCTCGCGATGCCTTCCATGTGATAGTGCACCACCAGCGGAACACTAAGATCCCCACCCTCACGAGTTACTGTGAATACCGCGACGTTGGGGCGCATGGCCGCACCGACGCCGAGAGGAAGCGGAGTGGGTTCAGCGGCTTCGGCATCGGTCGCAACCACTGTCACCTTGGGCATCCTCACCGCCGGGACCACATGCACCGTCACGGGTGCTGTGGCGCTCGTGGCACCCCCATCATCGTGGGCTACCGCAGTCAGCACATACTCCCCGGCTGGAACATTACTCCAGACGAAGCTGTGCGTGATCACGGTGCCGGGGTCCGGCTGCCGGATCCACACGAGCCTCGACTCGCCGATGAGTTCCTTACCCGCAAAGAACTCAACGAAGGATACGTAGCCATCCACATCCACGGTTCGGACTTCGATCTCGAGCGTCGCCAATTCTGTAAATACAGCCCCCGAGATTGGCTTGGCGATATCAGCCTTGGGTGGCCGGTTCTCGGAGCTGAGATCGTTATCGTGAATCACCACCTTCGCCACCGAGCTCGATCCGACTTCATAGCACTCCGCGGGAAGGACCCCCGCCCCATCAGCGCTGGTGAAGATGGGGGGATGGATGATTGGAGAGGGGTGCAGTCTCACCACTACCGATTCGTCCCCTTCTTTGAGAGTATCGAACAACGGCACCACCGAAAGGTCCACCGAATCAGCACCGGCAGGAATCCAGACCGACGAGGAGAGCGCGAGATAGTCCACTTCCTCGGTCGCGCTTCCTTCCACACAGAAAAATACCAGCATCGGGAGGGCGGTATTCCCGCCGGTCCGCGTGATCGTGAATGCGCCAATGTCGAGGAGGCGTTTGTTCGGTTCGGCCGTGGCCGGTTCGGTTGCCGAGTCATCGGAGGCCCTGATGTTGACCACCGGCCGGGTATCCGGCGGGCCTTCTCCATTGTCCAAGAGCTGCACGGTTGCCGAGGAAGGTGTTCCAATCTTGTAGGAGGGGAACAAGCTCACCACCACCGGGATGTTTGGAGGGATCGAAATGACCTGAGCAGAGGCGGTGGGGATAACAGGGTCCAGCGGAGTGAGGAGAGTGAACGGCTGAAGCAGCAGAGCTTCGACCGTCTCCGTTTTCTCGATCCTCTGGTCATTGATTGCCAGGACCTCTAGGTCTACCGAGAATGCGCCTGCCGGTATGACTGCAATCTCGGGAATTTGAGCGTAGTCTATGCCGTTCTCCGCTGATCCGCGGAAGGCCATGAAGACACTCAAATCCATGTTGGTAGGCCCCGTGCGAGTAATCGTAAATCGACCGCGGTTCGGAGCGAATTTCTCGTAGATCGATGGAGTGCGAGGCTCGGCGGCCTCAGGATCGGTCGCCTCGACAGTAACGATGGGAAGGGGTTGATCATCGAGGACACGAACCATCACGGAACTCGATTCCCCGGTCGCTCCGCGATCGTCGTGAGCCACCGCAGTGAGGTCATAGGTTCCCGGGGAGACACCCTGCCATTGGAAAACGTGGGTCAGGATCGTTCCAGGCTTCGGTGCCACGATGAACACCAAGCGGGATTCGCCTATTTTCTTTCCGTTCGCAAAGAATTCCACGAAGTCCGCGTAGCCATCGGCATCCCCCGTTTGGGCTTCGATGGCAATGTCCGCCGGTGCGGCGAAGGATTCACCCTGCGTGGGCTTCACGATATCCACCTTGGGAGGAAAGTTGTCCGAAGTGACCGCACCGTTATCCAAAATCACCGCTTTTGCCGCGTTCTGCAACCCGACCCGATAGCATTCCTTCGGCGGCGGGAAAATTGCGGGACAGATAGGCGATTCGAGGAGGATCACAACGGTCTCGGTTGGCTCCGCCAGATCATCGTCCCAGGGAATCACAGTGATGGTTGCGGTAGCCGATCCGGCGGGAATGACCACCAAGCCGGGAAGTTTCTCGTAGTCGACCCCGTTCTCCGCCGATCCGGAAACCTGGTAATGGACAGGGAGATCAAAGTCGATCGGCCCCCTGCGGATGACCGTGAACACCACGGGATTGAGAACAATCGGACGGAACTGCCCAGGTGGCACGCGATTCGGTTCCCCGCCGTCCGGATCGGTCGCTTCGATAGTCACCACGTCGGGCAACACCCGTGGTAGGAGAGTTGGGTCGGTGGGAAGTGTTGTTTGAGCCTGTGTGACAACCGCAGAAAGACAGAACAGGGAACAGGCGGAAAGAGTTACGAAAAGATTACGGATGAAGGAATTCAGGAGGCGCTTTCGTTGCATACAGCAATTCTGTAAGCCCGATAAGAGCTTGGGGTCGCCTCCGGGAAAAGCACACCAAGAACATCGAGCGGTTAACTGATAATGAAAGACTGCTAACACAGCCTGGAGACCAGGACAAGGGATAGTTTTGAGGAATCCAATTTCACCGAATTCCCAGCCCTATTCTCCCGTCTGTAATGGCCATATGACCCTTACTCTCCCATTCCGCATTGGTGTTCTCAGCCTTGCTCTCGCAATCGCAGGCTACTCCTCAAAAGGTGCCAACCCTATACCCGAGGCCTACCGGATCTCCGGATTCGCTCTGGGCTGCCAGGCCTACACCTTCAATCGATTCTCGGTCTATGAAGCGATCGAGAAAACAGACCAGGCCGGCGGGAAGATTATCGAGTTCTATCCAGGACAGCGCTTGAGCAAGGACGAGCCCGGGGTGAAATGGGACCACAATTCCCCCGATGAGGTGGTAGCCAAGGTTCAGGAACAGCTCAAAAAGCACCACATCAAGGCGGTAAATTATGGCGTCGTGGGAATTCCCAAAGAAGAGGCGGAAGCGCGAAAGATTTTTGAGTTCGCAAAAAAACTCGAGCTGTACGCGGTCACCACCGAATCGTTGGACGCACTGGATACCATCGAGAAGATGGTCAAAGAGTATGATATCAAGGTGGCGTATCACGAACACGCTCACGATCCCAAGCGACCCGACTACAAAATCTGGGATCCGACCTATCTAGCGGGGATGCTCAAAGACCGCGACCCGCGAATCGGTTCGTGCGCCGACACCGGACACTGGGCCAGCTCGGGGATCAAGCCCATCGACGCGCTCCGAATTCTCAAGGGCCGAATCATCAGCGCCCATCTGAAAGACCGCGCGGCCATCGGATCGCATCTCCCCGATCAAATCTACGGTCAGGGGGTTTCGGACATCAAAGGTTGCCTGGAGGAGCTGAAGGCGCAGGGATTCGATGGAAACATTTCCATCGAGTACGAAAATAACTGGGACCATTCCGTTCCCGACGTCGCTCAATGCATCGGTTTCGTGCGCGGGTGGGGAGCGAAGTGAGTTGAAGCGCGACCGTGCCGACGGGATGTTTTTTATTGGGAACGGGAGCGATGTATTCCCTCCAGGAAGAGCAGCGCTCCCAGCGCCATAGGCAAAGACGCATCGAGCTCCTCGAAGATCTCCTCAACCTCGGCGGAAGAGATCGAAAATCGGGTGGATGCCGTATGAATGAAACCCCGGATGACCTGCTGCGCGTAGCCGAGAAGCCCCTGGCGGAGCGGAACCGAGTAGATCGCGAGGGTGAGGCCGAACACCAGGGTATGCCAGCCTTGCGCCTCCTTAGCTTCCACCGCAGCCAGGTAGCGCTGCAGAACTCGAACATCCCTCAGCGGCCGCAGCCGCCGCAGTTGCTCCTGTCCGACGCGCTGGCTAGCGCTGGCTAATTCCTTAAGCTTCGGGGCGGCGCTGATTCGCTGATCCAAATCCACCAGCTCGCGAGTTCGGCCCACTGCGGCATGGAGGTAGGCTTGGTGGATGATCGGCAGCTCAAGGGGAATCAGGATCTTGCTTTGATACGCACGGAGGAAACTGCGAAGCGTTTCGATGCCTGAGATGGGCTGCAAGCGAAGGGACCTGGAAATCTGCGAAAGCTCGTGCAACCCCTCCGTCGAGCCGAGCTGTTGAACAAGGGGATGCAAATCCCCCAGCATCGCGATATCCGCTTCGCCGTGGCTTTGAGTCTGGAGCTGCTTGGGCATCACTACAGGTTCGGTTTCGGATGCCAGAGAGCGTTCCCCAGCCGATCCTTCTCTGGCTATATCGGCACCCCTCCGCATCGCCAACAGGAAAACTTCTTACCCCACCGATTTTTTTTGTTGCAGGACGTAAGAGGCAGGAATTGCGCAACGCAGGTCGGCTTGATCTTCCATTTTCAGGGCAGCTGTTCCGTCAGCGCCCATTGGGGCATCGGTTCCGCATCCAAAGAGGACGGCGTCCCGCCGCGCAAAAATCTCTGCTCCGCCAAAATACCGATCATTGCCGCGTTATCGGTGCAGAGAGACGTCTCCGCCAATCGAAGCTGGAGGCCGCGACGCTCGCACCCGCGCGCGAGCTCCTCGCGCAAACTCCGATTGCAGCTCACCCCGCCGGAAGCGGTCACACATCCAACGCGCTTCGATTCCGCAGCACGCAAAGTTTTCGTCACCAGCACCTCAACGATGGCCGCCTGCACGCTGGCACAAAGATCGTTCTGCAAAGGCCCGGGCGCAAGCAGCTCGGGGTGTTTTGGTAGAAAATAGCGGACCGATGTTTTTAGTCCGCTAAAGCTAAAATCGAAACCAGGGTCGTTCAGCATAGGACGCGGAAAAACGAACGCCGTCGGTTTCCCGGAGCTCGCCAACCGGTCCATCTCAGGCCCTCCCGGATACGGAAGCCCGATTAGTTTAGCAACCTTGTCGAAGCACTCGCCCGCAGCGTCATCCAGAGTGGTTCCCAAAACTCGATGCACCAGCGGAGCGCTCACCAAGGCTAACAGGGTGTGCCCTCCGCTCACGATCAGAGACACATTGGGAACGAAGAGGTCGAACTCGGCCACCGGGGGATCGCCTCGAATCCATGGAGAGTACAGATGCGCCTCGTGATGATTCACTCCAAAAAACGGTTTCCCTAACGAGAATGCTAGCCCTTGAGCAAACTTCAGCCCGGTCATGAGCGCGTTCGGCAAGCCTGGGCCCTGGGTGGCGGCAATCGCGTCAAGTTCCTCGGTATTGATCCCGGCTTGCTCGAGGGCCAATCGCACCACCACCGGCAGATTGCGCAAATGCTC
>JAYTTC010000188.1:0-8120 GCA_043745255.1 Verrucomicrobiales bacterium | reverse complement strand
CCCAATCAAAGTCTGCGTGACAGCGCAATTCAGCGCCGGCGCCGCGAAGTTGGGAAAGAAGAAGATGAACGGTGGACGTGGGCTGGCCATTGGTGCAGACCAGCGGATGACAACGGGCACCGACCTCGCGGGCGGCAGCGCTCACGACACTTGGATTTTCGCAAATGAAGACCGTCTGCATGGCTGAATCGATGGGCTCGAATGCGTTGCTGCCTCGAAGCTGTCGATAGGTGAGAAAGGCGGGCTGGCCCTGCTGTCGATGGAGATCGAGGACTTGGCCCAACGCTGAGTCGGCTGCGGCGCGCAGGTTGAACGTCAGGACGGGAGCGCTGAGGTCATCAATGAGGACGCCGATGGCGGCCCAAGCCTTACGCCGCGCGCTGGCGCTGCTCTGACCGTCGATCCCGTGCAAAACTTCAATCGCTCGCAGACAAAGCGTCGCCAGCGGCTGACCGCGATCGAGAGCGTGGCTGTCGCCCGCGCATTCAGCAGCCAGCGCTGCAAGAAGAACTTCCGCACCCGGCGCTCGGGATACCACTCCCCAGGCACTTGTCATGAAATTCGCCGCCATCACGACGTCTCCTTGAGACAGCCTCTTCAACGTTCCGTCCCGAGCCAGTGAGTCGATCCAGCCCACTAGAGTCGGGATCTCCAAGCAGCGAGCGCGCGCCGAGTTAAGCATCGCTTCCCACTCAAGGTGACGGCGACCGGCTTGCACGCGCTGGTTCTCGATCGGCCCGCGGCAAGCGACCACCGCATCCTCGAGGCACTTGGCCATTCCGGCCGAGAGGAGCGTTCGCTCCAGAGCTGCCAGGTCCATCCTCAATCGACCGCCGATCGTGCTGCGTCGGCCAAGAAGATCGTCCAGCGCGCGACGCTCATCCGAGGTGGCCTGCGCATTGGCGATGAAGCCAATCAGAGGCCGCCCACGCGACATCCGATCGGCAAGACGCTCCATAATCCAGCGCAGTCCAGGACGCTCGAAAAAAGCACGGAGACGTGCAACATCAGGTGCCATTTCCATTGCGATGCGGCAGAAGTTTTCGCCCGTTCCAGACCCACCTCGTGACGAGCACCGCAGGCGATTCAGGACTTGAGGAGAGCTGACAAATCGCCAGCGCCGGAAGAGTGGAGTAACAGCCCCATTCCAGCTCGCTAGTCATCACGAAATCGAGATCGAAGCTGTGAAGCAAACCCATGAGGCGTGCCCGAGTTGGCTTGTCGATGCCAATGAAGACTTCATCGAGCAGGATGAGACGGGGAGCATACGGCGAGGCGCTACGATAGTGCGCCGCAGCAGCGGCAAATTGCGGCAAAGTCAACGTGAGCGCTTTCTCACCGCCTGAGCCGGTGCCGTAGGTCTGTCGCGTCAGCTTCTTCCATTGTCCATCCTGGAAACGCTGGATGCCAAAGCGATGCCAGGCGCGGTAGTCTAGCGCGCGACGCAAATGATCCTCGAGCGATGCTGCCGCGTCGGCTGCACGCTCGCTCTTGATCCGATTTTGAAGGAAGCGACCGATGCTGTCGCGCTCGGCGGGAGACCAGGCGGCGGTCATCTTCAGAAGTTGGCGACGCGCTTCGTCCAGACCGTCGGAGGACTCCGCATCAATCTCCCACACAAAACGCAACTTGATGCCACTGCTGGCAGGTCGTTGGTCGAGCTCGTCGTTTACGACGCGCACCCAGTCTTCTCCCGCGCGGATGAGTGTTTGCAGCTCGGTGGCCACCTCACCGATCAGATGGTTCTCGATGATCTCACGCTCCTTCGCGGTGAACATTTCCTGACGGTTCTGCATCTCGTTGGAGAGCGAGAGCCGCAGCGCGGTCATCGTCCGGGTTTGCCCGTGAAACGCGCAAGTAATCGCAAAGACACCTTCATCCACAACCTCGGCCTCCGGGTGATAGCCGCGCATTCCAAGCTGGTCATTCAGGTCGCTGAACTGCTGCTGAATTCCAGACTGCACCCGTTTCCACGCGTCATCATCCGCGACGACATCCTCCAGCGCTTGCTCGATCCGGCGCGCCAGCTCGACGGCAGGATTGGGTGCCAGCTCCACGCGTTCCGGCTGCAGACCCTCTCCAGCTTCCTCAAGGAGCCGTTTCTCCGCGAAAAGCTGCAAGCGCTCAGCGGCGTTCTCTCGGGCTTTTTCGTGCGCGCTGCGATCCTCTTGAGCGCGGCTTTCCTGGCTTTCGATGACGGCCTTTTGCACCCGGAAATTCTCCACCTCAGCCCGCACCTTATTCTCACCCTCGACCAGAGTGGCGAGTTGGCTCAAAACTTCACGGAGCCTTGCCAGCACTTGATCGGCGGTCGCACCGACTGTCGCGCGCAACGTATCGAAATGCGCTGCGGAAGCGGCAGCGAGCTGTTGCGCTTCCTGCGCGTGTACACTGGATTTGTAGAGAGCGTCCCGTGCGCCCTCTTCGCGCTCGGTTGCTGCTGTGACCCCGGCCATCGCGTTGAGCCATGCGTCCCAAGCTGGCCATAACGCAGCCGCTTTCTCGCGCAGATCCGCGAGCAAACTCTCGAGTTCGTGAAGCGCAGCGGGTTCCTTCCACTCGGTCAGTCCAACATCTTCAGCATCCTGGTCGCGGGTCGCGCGGGTGGCTCGTTCCGACTCACGAGCTTTGTCGAGCGTCCGATCCACTGTCTCTAGCCGACTGCGCGCCGCTGCATGGGCCGTCTCCGCCGCTTCGAGTGCATGGATCGCGCGTTGCAAAGGCTCGACCGTCGGGGCACGGTCGCGTTCTGCCTGCAGCTTGGACGTCTGTAGGGCAACAGAGTCACGTTCGCGCCCGATTTGCACGATGGCTTCATCGATCTCCGCCAGCGTTGATTGGAGGACAGAAATTTGACGGCAGCGGGCACGATCGCGTGCGGCATGGCCGAGATACTCCGCTTCTGGCTTTGTCCACGCGCCGCAAAGCAGGCCGTGCTGCCAGCGTCCATCGGCAGCGATCCAGATTTCGCCTTCCGCTTCAAAGCTGCCGATGCAGCTAAGAATGCTCTGCACAAGTAGAGGCGCAATGGCAGATGCGGCGGTATCCGTCGGATCGATTTCGACGCGCATCACCCGATTCAGGCCAGCGTTCGGGGTGCCGCTCCTGCGTTGAAAGAAAACGTCCTGCGTCATGGCGTCGAGCACTTCGCCCGACGGCGTGACCCAGGCGTCTAGCAGGCCTGAGGCTTCCAGCGAGGCCTCGAAACCCGAGCGCGCTTCAGGGCTCACGTCATCGCGGAACTCACAGAGCTTCCAGAGAGGTGCGCCAGGCCTCACTACTCGGGCACCTTCGTTACGCGTATGCGGCGTCACGGGTTCGGGCTGCCGCCCGGCCAACAGACTTTCCAAGACGGCAAGCGTCTCCGCACGCGCGAGCGCGTGAGATTCCAGGGTGCGAGCGCATCGACTGCGCTGATCCGCGAGGACCTGAGCGGCCTCCTCGTAGGCGGCGTGAATCCGCTCGGCGGGGGGAGAAATTTCACCCGGGAGCCAGGCATCCAGCAACATCTGCCAGTCCTCGCCCTTGGCCAGAGGCAGCGCTTCCAATGTTGCCTCCCACTGGTAAATTCGCCTGACGATCACAGCGAGACATTCGGCGCGTTCTGCGCGCAAACGCGTCTCTTCGTCTCCGCATCTGGCCACATCTTCACGCCGCTGATTGAACCGCGTCTCCTCGCACTCGCGCAGCCGGACACACTCAGCGAGGGTCGCGTTCTTCGCGCGCAGCACTGCGATCTTTTGCACTCGCTCCCTCACTGCAACCTCAACGTGTTTGCGTGCCGTCGATACGTCTCCCGGTGCGGCGACTCCTGATGGAGGCATCGCCGCGACTGGCATGTTCGCGGCTTCCCACACCCCGGCTAGAGCGGCGTGGTTCGCAGCAGCGTCATGGCTCCTTCGATCCGCCACGCCAGCGGCAGCCTCACGTTCCTTGCGGAAACGTTGATGCACTTTTTCGCTCTGTTCCACTTGCGCGGCGGCATCGCTGGCTTGGCATACGCGTTCGTCGCGCATCTTGGCAGCCTGACGCAAGTCGTCCGCGCTCTTCATTTCCGGACTGGCAAGAAGTGTTCTCTCGGCCTCGCGCGTCGCCGCGAGTTGTTCTCTGACTTGCCCCTCTGTCGCTTCAGCCCTCAGCAGCGCAGCCTTATTCTCTTCACGTCGCTCCTCAAGCCGCCGCAACTCGCGTTGAGCAGTCTCAAATCGACTATGCGTCGTGCGCACGTCTGTGGTGCGTCGGCGCACCGCGACTCTGACGTAATGCTGGTAACTTTTAAGGAACGTCTCGACGCTCCCCAGGGTTTCGCCCAGCTCAGCGAGTTGTTGTCGGTCCGTTTCCAGGCTGCGGAAGGAAACCGAAACATTCTCGATCAGCCGCGGAGAGAGTGGCGGCAACGCTTCGCTGAGAAGCCGGGAAAGATCGTCGGCCTTGAACTCGCGCATGATCTGCGGCTTGCGGAGTTGCAGCAGCAATTCAATGAGGGGTTCGTATCGTGAGCCGAGGCCGAAGAGGGCTCCATCGACCGCGACACGGTAATCACGGGCGCTGCGATACACACAGGATTGCCCCAGCACCCCTTCAAGCCGTTCGCGATTGAGTGGAACGCGATTCTCCGACATGAGCGAGAACGCCTCGCCAACGCGTTGCCGAGTGACGAAAAACCAACGGGCAGTCGGGGGGATGCCCGTCCCTTTGCGCGCGTGCATGCCGCAGCCCAGGGTCATGTAGTGCTCGCCGCCCTCCGCGTCGCGTCGACCAAACTCGATCCAGGTATAGCCGAGCCGGTTCTCGTGCTTGTTCATGAGGAGATTCCACTCCATTCGCTTCGCTTGATCGGCATCCGGCTCCACGCGATGCGAGGCCATCTCGCCATCGAGCAGAAAGGGGAGTTGCAGCGCCAAAACACGAGACTTCCCGGCACCATTGTTTCCCCGCAAGAGCAGCCGTCCGTCTTGGAACAAGAACTCCTCCTCATCAAATTTGAAGATGTTCAATACCCCGCTGCGCAAGGGTTGCCAACGTTCGCGCTCGGGGCGTGGAAGCCTTCGCGCGGACTTTCCGTGGGTCGTGGACGCGGGAAACAAATTGTCACTCATAGCAACAGCGTTTGCATTGCGGGTTCCGAGATTTCTTCTGCACGCAGACCATAACGTCCGATCGCCGGAAGAGGGTAAAGCAGATCGCCCTCCCGTCGGGCGAGCCCCAGCGCGCAAAGACGGTCGATGACCCTTCGGCTCAGAACTCGATCCTGGCCGGGATCACGAACATCCTTGCGCCAGTGCTTGAAATGCTCAGCGATGAAGTCTTGCGTGCGAGTGATTAGAACCTCACAGGCCACGCTTGCGCCCGGCGACGCGCGCAAACGGTCGGCGAGGAAGGTTGCGAGCAGGAGGGTGAGGTGACCATCGGTGCCTTCCTCTGGCAGTCCGTAATCCGTAAGGCTACCGGTCGGATCCGTCATCGCGATTCCTTCCGCTCGCACCTCACGAACGAGTCCCGTGGCCGACTCGATCTCCGGAAGGATAGAACCGCGTTGGCGATCCAGATACTCGCGCTCGAGGTCGGTCAACTCGCTATAGTAGAGCACCGGATCGTCAAGCAGTTGCCGAAAGAGTCGCACTCGCAGTCTTCGGTGGCGCGCCTCGTCGGAGTTGGCAGCAAGATCCTCTTGGGCCAGCGCCCGCAGACGTTCCGGGAAGTCCTTGGCTTTGACCAATGAAGGCGGACGATTCGCGGCGAGCAATCGCGCGAGCACTGGACGATGCACGTTGTACAGAGCGTCGACCTCGGCATCCTTGATAAAGCGCTCCTCCTTGCCCTGAAGCCGTCGCAAAGCGCCCCACGCCAGGAGAAGTCGAATGGCATGGACAAAGTCCCGACGAGAGTCTTGATGCTCCAGCTCCACACGAACCCCTGCTGCCTCGAATCGTGGCTCGGCACGCAGGAGACCCATAATGGAATCACGCAGACGGACGAGAGTCGTCTGGCGATCCGCGCGCACCAGGGAGGCGAGGGCCAGACATAGAATCACATAGGCGCGACGACTCAGCGATGTCCCAGAATTGGGTTCGCGGCAAGGGCGGGTCGCGTCATTAAGTTTGGCAGGCCGTTTAATCAATCGAGCGGCTTCCGAGTCGAGCAGGAGTTGCCAGTCGGCGTGGTGCGCAAACCATGGGCGAAGCCATTCCCGATGCTTCTGCACGAGTGTAAAGGCGTCGCTCGTGGGACCGTCCGGAAAGAGCAGCGGCTGGCTCAGCAGGGCGCGCACTGCACGCTGACGCTCATCGCGCTCCTGGACGTTGATGGTCAGTTGCAGCGCTGCAAGGCGATCGCGTCGGCGACGCGAAGTATTCACCCTCGGTGGCGCAGAACGGTCTGAGGCAGGCTCCTCGTTCACAAACATTGCCAGGCTCCTAGACTGCTGTTTCTTCGTCCAGATCCGGCACCCCGGTGCCCTGTGCATAAGAGATCGTCACTTCGCAATCCGGGCCGCGGAGCACCCCAGTCGAAGTAACGATTTCCGCGATCTTTTCAGGGTCATCCGCCGGTCCGAGTCGAATCAGCAACGCGCCATCCATCGACGACGCCTCGACCTGCAGATGCGGCTCCGTTCGAGCGGCCAACGCTTCCCCCAACAAGTCCAAGAGCAAATCGAAGGTAGCCGATTCCAGCTCTCCAAAGTCCGAGAGCCGCAGGGTCCGTCCGCAGGCGAGTTTCTGCTGAGCACGCTCGATCTGTGCAGCCTCGTCGTCCGCCAACCGCGCCAGCTCATGCTTTTCCTCGCTCCGATCCTGCACGGCGGTCGCCGGACCGCGCGTCGTCACGCGGCCATTGACATGCAGCCTCGGGCTGATCCAAACGGGCTCCGCTTCCATCCACGGGGTGCGCGGTCCCTCAGCGATTTGGTCTCGACGATCGAGTGTCTCTTGATTGATTTGCAGATGCCGCGCGGGTGCCATCCCGAATCCGGCGCGCCAGAGCCGGTGCGTATCATCCTCGGTGGCGGCCTCTGCGAACCAGAGGGCCAAAGTTTGCCAATCGGCGAAACGATCACTGCGCGTGACACGCTGGTCGTTGATGTTTTGCAACGTGAAGAGGAGAGCCGGGATGGCTTCGCGCGCCCGTGACCGCAGTATTTCCGCCTGCGAAGGGACGTTAGCTTCTCCCAGAAACCAACGACGCAGACCTTGCCAGCATCCCTCCCAGCGAGCGGTTTCCTGGTCTTCCATCTCCGCTGTGCACACCAGCGCATCGGCGAGCGCCCGACGCGCGACCGGCCTGAACTGATCGCGAATCCCTGCGTGCTCGAGCAGAAGAATTCTCTGACAGATCGAATGGGTCGCTAGCACCAAGTCTCCGAGGAAGCGATCGAGGTAATCGATGAGCAACTGTTTGTATTCGAGGAACTGTGCCACGCTCACGCCATGCAATTGGATGGTGCTCTGGAGATCCCGCATGAAGGCCTGTGCTCGATTCGTCAGACTCCGGAATCGTTCGGTCAGAGCGAGCAATTGTGCATGGAGCTTTGCTATGTCGGGCTCGGGGCTTTCGATCAGCACCCGGATCACTTCCAGAAACTCGGCGATGTCCCGCAGCGCCGCCGTCTGCAACTCGCCTGGCTGATGCACCGTCTCCTCGAACACGGCCAGCGCTCGCTCCGCCGCCTCGCCTGACGCCGAGAGGGCGTAGAGAAAGCGACTCCGGTAAAACTCCTCAAGAGCCACCGCCTCCGCTGAATCTTGCGTCGCTTCCAGATTTCCCCACTGCTGAAGCATTCTCAGCGCGTTCTCCATTTCCTCCTCACCGCACCCGATCCTGCGCGCGACCTCTGCGGGTCGTAGATGCGTGATGAACTGCTCGCGCGAGCGAACGAAAACTTCAAGGATCGTTCGGTAAAGCTCTGCCTTCACCACGAGCACATGGGTGAAAACAGTGTGGGTTTTCAGCCCCGCACTCGTCCCAGAGAATGGTTCATCCCTCACAAGTCATGTCGGTTGAGTTTCTTTTCCCCACCCTAGTTGAGAAAGACTTGCGGCTGCGAGCTGGAAAACGTCTACCCTGCAGCAGGACTCTGCGTTGCCCCTAGCCGCCCGTCGGAGTGCGCCGTGAAAAGGCGC
>JAYTTC010000187.1:0-2221 GCA_043745255.1 Verrucomicrobiales bacterium | reverse complement strand
AATCAGATTCGGAACGTGAAACTCACGGAAATGCTTCTCCACTTCCTCACGGCCCGGAAGCCTGAGCGGCTCAGGCACATTGAGGCAGTTGTATTCAGCCTTGAAACTCTGGTCATCAACCCACTTCTTCACCACCGCTTCGTCGCGAACGATCTTCACCCGCGATTTGAATGCCTCGAACGGCATCCTTGCGAAGCGCTCGGAGTGTAGACGGCGAAGCTGATTCTGGTAATCGTGGTGATTCGGAGGACCAAGGATCACGCCGCTGATACCGCACTGGGCGACGAAAGTGTAGGTTCCCTTGGGAGGCTCCACGGAGACTTTTTCGACCTGATAGAACGTCCCGAAATGATGATCGAGAATGTATTTGATGACCTCTGCTTCACTCAGCCACAAGGAATCGTCTAGAGCACAAGAGAAGAGCGTCTGAACCGGCGTCCCATCGGCTTTTTTCTTAACGCTCAAAATCGCCTGATGCCGCTCCGGCTTCTTGAGAATCATCTGAGCAATCTCGAACAACGGATAGGCGCGACCGGACATTTTGATCTGCCGAGCGAGTGAATCGACGCCCTTCTCATCGGGATGCAGCGCCACATTCAGCTCCAACAGAGGAGGAGGGGGCGGGCCTTCGGGGGCGCGGTCGCGATTGAAGCCTCCACCCGGACGAGGACCCCGAAAATCGGGACGAGGACCGCCCTCGTTCCGTCGGGGACCCCCGCCAAATCGATCACCCCCCGAGGGACGAGGCCCTCCGCCACTCGCCTGACTTGGGCCCGCGGGCCCACGGCGCTCTGGACGAGGACCGCCGCCGCCGGCACCGGGTCCGCCCGGCGGGCGAAAGCCACCGCCCCCTCGAGAATCCCGAGAATCCCTCCGCGGAGCGCGCCGGTCAGCCCCCTCGTGGCCAGTGAAATTGGCGTAGCGATTAATGTCAGGGGATTTCTGGGCCCATGAAGGCAGAAAGTGCAGGTCCAGATTCAAATCGTTTTCAGGCGTATTGCTCATTGGATCAGACGCGACACAAAACCACTCCATGCCGCGCCAGTAAATTCAGCGTGAGAATGGTGCACGATTCAGGGGAATGCAAGCGTTCGGAGGCAGGGATTCCGCGAACCCGTTACTCGGTCTCGAATCGGGGTTTTTCGTAGAGGGGCAAGAAGGCAAAAAACGGTCAGTCAAAGGTTCACTCCCAAACCCCCAAGTTCTCAACAAAATGGGCAGAACCGTCGCGAAGCCATCCATCCAGCTGGGCCTGATCCTTCAACTGCTGCCCTCGCAGCCTCGGTACCAGCATATATCCGCTCTTCACCTCAGGCAGCGCGGTCATGTCCCCCCAGAGTTTCTCGAACTGCATCACCGGAAACACGTCCTCCTGCCCATGTCCCCAGCGTTTCTTAACCTCTTTTAGGGTAACATAGGTCGGCAGGCGGGAAGCCATGAGGCGAATGGCGGTTAGGACGCGAGCGTCGTCGAGGAGATCTCCACGCTCCAGGCCCAAAGAACGCAGGAAGGCATCGATGTTGATCCACGTGGTCATGGAGTTGTAATACGAGAGTTTAAACTCCTCCTCCTCACGAGGCATCGCGAGACCTTCCACCAAGCGAACCTGGCCGTTGACGCGAGCGAGACCACCGCCGCGATCGTCGATTCGACGTGTAATCACCTCAAAATTGAGGGCGTTGCCGCTCCGGATGTGCTGCCCCAAGAGGAACGGCTCAGCCTGCGCCCCGAGCGTGTCGACGTTGTGCAGGAGTAGGTGGCGGAGCTGGGGCCGCTCGGCCAGCAATCGCGCTAGCATCCCACTGCGGAGAAGGTTCGGGACCTCATACCAATGCCCGACCGGATGGAGACATTGAAGCGGCAGATTGTCGGTGTAGTCCCCTGCCTCACCCGCGCTGCGAGCCCAGTGAATCAACGCCGAGCGAAGGCTGTCGCGCACTTTCTGCTGCTGCTCATCCAGGCGCTGCTGCGGCATCTCCTCCCAGGCAAAACGCAGATCCCGCTCGGTCGGAATCATCCGCAACCCCACCGCCTTCCCACGCGACAACAGCACCGGGCCCGGATAGCCGTAATCGCCCACACGCGACAACAAGTCCGAGACCGGCGCGTGGGTCAGATAGCTGGTGGTGAAGAGGTGCGGGATAGCAATTTCGAACTCGCGGGATAGCTTGCGGCTCTTGGCCAGATGGGTTTCCAGGAAAGTGCGATGGCGCCCGGCCAG
>JAYTTC010000186.1:0-8150 GCA_043745255.1 Verrucomicrobiales bacterium | reverse complement strand
CCCTCCGAATCCATAGTAACCCCCCGTTTTCACTTCAGAAATTTGGGACGACGGCGTCCAGTTCCCTTGTTGCGGGGTAACGGTGATCGTGCCATCGGGCCCTACTGACATTCCGTTTGGATTCCGCCAGCCGGTGGCGAGGGTGTCGCGGTGTTTGCCGTCCGAGGAGATGCGGTGCACCCCCAGCGGATCGACATAATAGAAATTGCCCGCCGCATCTGTTTCTAAACTGGTCACGTAGTCGTGCCCGCCAATGGAGGTCTGAATTAGGTTGCTGAAGTTGTGGTATGCGTCTGCCTCACCGTCCCCGTTGAGATCCCGCAATCGGGTAATCTGGTCGCGTCCAAGCACGTACACCTCGTTTTGATAGACTCTGAGCCCGAGGGGTTGAAAGAGTCCGGTGGCGAAGCGATGCCAGGTCAGTTTTTCCAATCCGTCGTCAATCCCGCTGACTTGCCAGACATCGCCATGAAGGGTGCAGACCACGGCGTCGCCATTGTTCAAGAAGTCGACTCCTGAGGTGAAAAAGAGCGCTTGCGATGGATTCTCGTAGGGGACCGTGAGGGTATCGATTAAATAGGGCTGCGATCCAAACCCCTTCTGGCCCCGCGTGGTGAGCGTTGTCCAGTGAGGTGGTCCTGGCTCGGCCAGCACACGCACGGAGGGCGTCATCGTGGCGCGTGACGTGAGTGCGAGTGCCGTGTCCAGTTGTTCCAGGCCTCCGGACCAGACCATCAGTTGGATCAATTGCGTTTTATCACGCGCATCGAAGGTCACGGACAACTTGCCATCGGCTCCGCTCACTCCCTGCACCTTTCCTCCTTCTCCAGCCATTACGAACGCACGCTCATTCCCTCGTTGGAGAGTGCGTCCGTTTAGCTGATCTCGCCTCACAGAATCTCCGTCGACCGCTCCCTTGAGCTCCAGAACATCCAAGGTGAGCGAATGGGCGTGGGCTGCAATTTCAAGAGTGCGCGTGAAGACCACCGTAGTCTGTTTCGATTCAACCCAGGGTGTCTCTGCGATGGCGGTGTCTCCAACATGATACTGCAGGACGACCCGATTCCCGTTCAACGTGAGCCCGTCGTAGTGAGTGGAGGCACCGTGCCAGGCATTGCTCGCGGGAGCGATCCACTGGATCGGCCCTGCCGGCTTGGGTTCGCCATTGATGCTGAATCGCGCCGTGGGAAACTTCAGAAAGTCGCCGGTCCACGCCATTCGAAGATTGGGAGCAGCTGTGTCGTAGGCGACCGTCGCTGGGTCCTGATCCCCGACCTTTACCGACAGCCCCTTAGGGATCATTCCGTTGGGGGAGGGAAGCGTGCTGGCCAGAAACCTGCCGATCTGTGTTTTTTGCCATCGACTGTCCTCCCAATCTTTTTCCACCTGTTGGACGGGTTCTTTCGAAGCACGAGGTGTGTTCGTGATGAGGGTGGGCGCAGGCGGGGTGATGCTGGCCGATGACTTCTTGCGTGACGTTTCCGGCGTCCACTGGCTTCCATTGCGGAAGGGAACGGAGTCAAAGTTTACTCCAGGAGGATCGAAGCCGAGCGGACTTAGCCTCGCCGCCCACACGGATCCCCGTCGTATGAGTGCAGCGGCGGATTGCAGGCTCTTCGCGTCGTGGCCCAGCACCGTCTGAAACACTCTGGCTTGCGTGAACTCGTAGGCCCATGCGAGAGGTTCCTCTCTCCCGGTCTGCTTCGAGTGCGCGGTCACCAAGGGCTCGATGGGAAGATCGCCCACTTGATCGTGATAGAGCTCGTCGGTGGTGTCGAAGTCCGAGAGACCTCGAGTGATGGAGTGAGCGACTCCGGTCAAGTTGACATGGAAAGGAGCATAGGAATCGTGACCGCTTTTGTTTCCGGTATGATCCCAGACTCGACGGACGATTTGCCGGTAGAGCGGCCAGTCGGACTGCGCGGCGTTCTGCAATGAAAAGTGGAAGGCTCCATTGGCAAAGTGGATCACTGAGAGTCCTCCTCCTGCCGCGAGATAGTTGGTAAATCCGGTCTTGGCGGCGTCGCTGAGGCCCTGACCTCCGTAATTGGCGTAGTTGAGGACCACCAGTCCATAGCCACGAGACTTTAGGCTGGCGAGCTCCTCGGGATTTTCAGTGACCTCGACGGACAGACGGGGGTCTTGCTCGAGCAGCGGGATGAGAACCCCGCTTTTGGTGCGCCAGTCGTGGGCAGGATGATCGTTCCCGGTGACGATCAATGTCTTTACCCGGGGCTCCAGCGTCGAGCTTACGCCGTTCGCCGGCACCTCGCCTCCGGCAGTCCACACCAGCGCGTTGAGGATCAGTCGACGAAACTCAGGGATCCACCAGTTGTCATAGAAATGACCGCCGGTGAACCCGAAGCCTCGCCCACCGTTGTCGCGTTGGACCGCCCAGCCCACGGTGTTGGCTCTCGCCTCGCCAAGGGTGTCCTTGACCACGATCGGAACGAGACGAGGATCGGCCTCGCGAAACCGGATCTTGAAATAGAATTCCTCCTGAAGCTTGAATGGAATAACGCCTCGGTTGATGGGATGCGACGGCGTTGCGGGGGAAGCGGTCCACTCGCGCGTCTCGATGGCAGAGTACCAGTGATTAGGCGTGTTCCCGGTCTCGTAGTCGAAGTAGCCGCCGACCCACTCGGTGATCTGGTCGTGCACGCGGATGGGATGGAAGGTCGACCAATGAAAGAAGACGATGCCGCAGCCTCGCTTCATCTGCTTTTCCAACTGAGCCAGGTGGTCGCCCAGGTAAAGTGGATGGTCTTGTTCTCCATGGTCAGATCCGCCTGAGGTGAGGAGAATGGTATCTGCATCCGCTAGCGCTGAGGCGTTCTCGGGCCAGCCGTTGAAGTAGACTTCGGTGGTCCACCCTTTCAGGTCCGGGGAGTTGTCGAGGCAGTGTTTTAGAAGAACGATGTTCTTCTCGTACTCATGGGAGTTTTTGGGATGGGTGTCGAGCGAGCCGGCGATCAAAACAATCTTCTTTGCCTCAGCGGCCCAGGGAAGGATGAGCAGCGTGAGAAATAGAGCGAGCCAACGAGGGTGAGCGCAACGGATCGAAAGCCGGTTCAACGGAGGCATGCCATGAGACTACCGACGTCTTCCCCCAAATGGAAAGCGGGGAGTGCTCGGCCGCGATCTTTGGCGGCCGCGATGTCCCGACAGCAGTAGGTTCTCGGAACAGGTTCCCTCTCCCAACCGCGTCCTCCGCGCAATCCGCGGTAAAAGCTCCTCCCAGGATCGGAAACGGGCAGGGCCGGGCTTAGCCGTGAAAAGGCGCAAGAGACGCAAAAAAGACCGGGGCTCTGAACGACGCTACAGAAGCCGGGCTGCAGTTCTGTAGTGTGGGCCGTATCGGCCCATCCCCGCCCGGATCGTCCAATACGCAGGACGCTAAACAAGCGGGAACCACATGAAGCATGTGAACGGCAAGAGACGTGAGCATTCCGTTCGAAACCTTTTCTCTGGCGGTTGCTCCGGGTGCGAACAGAGGCAGGACTGGCCTCTATTTCGGACCGAGTTTGCGGAGGATTTCCCCGAGCCTGTGGTGCCGGTCACAATGAGCAGGCCCTGAGTGGGCTGCACCAGTCGGCGGAAGTCTGGGTGGAGATTGAGCGACTCGAGCGTGGTGTGAGTGCTGGCAAGGATTCGAATCGCGAGTCCCACGCCGCGCGCGGTTTGAAGCAGATTGATGCGACACCTCACGCCCTGCAGGGTACGGGAGAGATCGAAAGATCCGCGTTCGATGAACTGGCTCCACTCCTCAAGGGAGAGAAGAGATTGAGCGGCGGCCAGCGTGTCCTTCGGTGGGATAGGCTGGTCGAGCATGCGCAGGGTTCCTCGAAACCGGAGCGCTGCGGGAAGACCTGCTTCAAGATGAAGGTCGCTTGCTCCATTTTCGGTGGCGAGTCTGATGAGGTCGCTCAACATGACATTGTCTGCGGAATGTAAGGCCGGCTGCCCCATAAAGTCGCGGTCGAAATGAGGGCCGTTTTTTCGGGGCGTCGCATTTCGGGGCAAACTCCTCATCCTTTTCCCAGTCAAATCCTGGTTTTCAGCCTCGGTAGGCGCGAATAATTTGCTTCTCCGTTTTCTGCGGGTCCGGCAAGCTGCTGGAATGGGTACGCGACGACGGGCGCGCGAGCGCGCAGTGCAGTTTCTTTATCAGTACGACCTCAATCCGACCGAAAAGTTGGAGGAGGCCATGAACCATTTCTTCGAATCACAGCGCCTTGCGGCGTTACGTGAAGACGGCCCGGAACTCAGCACTTCGGTATCCGTCGACGCTCCCCCTCCCACCAGTGAGGAAGCCGCCCTGCGTGTCTTCGCTGAACCGCTCATACGAGGCGTGCTTGAGCATCGCGAGGTCATCGATGCTGAGATTCAAAAATATGCCTTGAACTGGGATGTGCGTCGAATGGCCGCGGTGGATCGAAATATCCTTCGTCTGGCGGTTTATGAAATGCGTCATCGGCAGGATATTCCTCCTGTGGTGAGCATTAACGAAGCGGTGGATATCGCCAAACGGTTCTCAACCCAGGAATCGGGCAAGTTCGTGAACGGCATCCTCGACAAGATCAAAGGGGAGCTGATGCGGTCAGCCCGTGCGGTCACCGAGTAATCCAGGACGTCGTGGACGCCGACCTACACTTACACACGCGGTTCTCGGACGGGACGTACACCCCTGACGAACTGGCAGGCGAGGCGTCGCGGTTCGGTCTGCGGGCGGTGGCGCTCACCGACCACGACACCGTGGAGGGATGTGGTCCGATGGCGGAGGCCTGTCAGCGGCTCGGCTTGGAATTCATTCCGGGCTGCGAACTCACCGCGCAAACTGAAACCGGCACCGAGCTTCACATTCTCGCGTACTATCTCCAGACAGAGCATCCCCGGCTGCTCACCGAGCTCGGGCACTACCAGACCGTCCGGCAGCAGCGCATCTGGCAGATGGTTGCCCGTTTGAACGAATTGGGCGTCCCGCTGCAGGCCGAGTCGGTGTTCGCGATCGCCGGCTGCCGGGCTCCGGGCCGACCGCACATCGCGCGAGCGTTGGTGGCGGGTGGATTTTGCAAATCCTCCGATGAAGCCTTCGATCGATATCTGAAGATGAATCGGCCTGCCTGGGTGGGGAAAGCCAAGATGAGCGCGCCGGAGGCGATCGCTCTGATTCATGAGGCGGGCGGTGTGGCGGTGATGGCGCATCCGGGTTTGAATCGCTGCGATGACGTCATTCCCCGCCTCGCCGCTGCCGGGCTTGATGGTCTGGAATGTCTCCACAGCCGACATTCCTCAGCGGATTCCGAGCGCTACCGCACGATCGCGGCTCGTCACTCCCTGCTGCTCACCGGCGGGTCTGATTGCCACGGGATGAACAAAGGGGAGCCGCTGATCGGCAGCGTGAAGATTCCCTACGAATGGGTGGAACGACTGCGGGAACGACGCGATTTAATACGTCGCGGTTCTGTCGGCGAGTCGAAGGCGAGCGGATCCGAGCTCAACGCGATTTAACATGTTCAGCCTGCTTCAGAAATTCAAAGACGGTCTTTCCAAAACCAAGGACAAGCTGGTTCATGAGATCAAGCGGATCGTCACTCTTTCCCCGAAGCTCTCCGGTGCGAGCCTCGAGGAGATCGAGATGGCGTTACTCGCTGCGGATCTTGGAGCTGGGGTCACCGAGCAGATCTGTCGGGAAGCTCGCAAAGAATATGAAACCCAGGGAAGAGGCGGGCTTGATTTCTTGGAGATTGCCCGTCGCGAGGTGGAGCGAAGTCTCGCGGGGGCGGAAGCGCCTCTAGTAAAAGTTTCCGGCGGCGTGACAGTGGTGTCCATCGTCGGGGTCAATGGATCGGGAAAAACCACTACCGCCGCCAAGCTGGCGCATCTCATTCAGGAGCGTGGGCAGTCCACCATGCTCGCGGCTTGCGATACCTTTCGCCCCGCCGCTATCGAGCAATTGAAGCTCTGGGGGCAGCGTTTGAATGTTCCCGTGATCGCTTCCGAACATGGCGCTGACGCCGCTGCGGTGGCTCATGACGCCGTGACGGCGGCACAGGGTCGAAAAATGGACTATCTGTTCGTCGATACTGCGGGCCGACTGCACACCAAACACAATTTGATGCAAGAACTGGTGAAGGTGCATCGCGTGATGGAGAAGAAACTCCCTGGTGCTCCGCATGAGACCCTTCTGGTGCTGGATGGCTCCACGGGAATGAACGCGCTCAACCAGGCCCGCGAATTCAACAAGACGGTGAAACTCAGCGGTCTGGTCATCACCAAGCTGGACGGCACGAGCAAGGGAGGGATGGTGGTGGCGATTCATCGCGAGCTCGGACTCCCCATTAAGTTCATCGGACTTGGAGAGAAGCCGGACGACCTGCAGCCGTTCAACGCGCGCGAATTCGCGGCGGCTCTCTTCTCAGAGTAAGTCCGTTTCCACGGAATGGCCTCGCCGCATGATCCGAGCCTCTAGAAACACGGCCGACTCCCCTTGCCAGTCAGACAGGGGAAGTTCATCGAACTGATTTAACGTGCGTTTAACCGATGTCTACTGCCACCGCTGATCTCCGATGGATGCGACGAGCTTTGGCGCTCGCTCGCCGGGCCTTCGGCGAGACGTCTCCCAATCCGAGGGTCGGCGCGGTGATCGCACGCAATGGGGTAGTGCTGGGGGAAGGTTACCATTCTCGGGCGGGAGAAGCTCACGCGGAGGTCGAGGCGATTCGTCATGCCAAACGCAGGGGCAAGAGAATCTCGGGGGCGACCCTTTACCTGACCCTGGAGCCCTGCTCTACGCAGGGGCGAACTCCGCCCTGCACTGCGGCTATTCTAGCCGCCGGGATCGGTCGAGTGGTGGTGGCGGCGGTCGATCCGAACCCGCAGCATGCCGGTCGTGGATTGCGGGCTCTCAAACGGGCAGGGGTTCTCGTTGAACAGGGTCTAATGGCAGAGGAGGCGACTCGGTTGAACGAAGCCTTCAACCACTGGATTGTCCATCGAACCCCATTCATTTGCGTCAAGGCGGCGATGACCCTGGATGGAAAAATTGCCACGGCAAGGGGTGAATCGAAGTGGATCACGGGATCCGAATCACGTGCCTTTGCGATGCGCCTCCGGCAAGGTGCCGATGCCATTCTCGTCGGGGTAAACACGATTCTGCTCGATGATCCAAGCCTGACCATCAGAGCCCTGCCCGGTTCGGGACTGCGTCGGGTGAAGAGTGAACTGAAGCGCGTGGTGCTCGATTCGAAAGCCCGAACTCCAGTCAAAGCCAAGCTGTTGACGGACGGTCATTCCGACCAGACGATTATTGTTGTGAGTCGTGACGCGTCCGCGAGGCGTGTGGCAGCGCTCCGACGTCGCGGCGCACAGGTCTGGGTGGCGCCGCACCGTCAGGGGCGTGTCGATTTGGGTTGGGTGTTGAAAAAATTGGGAGCGTTAGAAGTGACCCAATTGCTGGTCGAGGGCGGGGGAGAGGTGAACGCCTCTTTTTTGCTCGAGGGGTGGGCGCATCGGGTGGCGTTTTTTTATGCCCCGAAGGTTTTGGGCGGACGCGATTCCCGTCGCGGCGTAGCCGGAGAAGGCGTCGAGTCGCTTGCAGCGGCCCCCCGATTACACGCGATGGAGTGGAAGCGCTTGGGTGCCGATCTATTTGTGACCGGCCTAGTGCGAGGAATGGACTGAATGGAATGGTGAGGCCGGCGTCTGGAAGGGTGTCTGGCGGTGAGCGATCGATGAATGAATTTTTGGATTAAACAACGGGCCGGAGAGTGGAGGAAGCATCCGCTTCTCGTCGCACTCCTCTGCTCGTGCGTCATCCATTTGGCGATTTTCCTTCTCTGGCGCATGGGAATTCTTGAATTGCCTGACCAGCTGGTTCGCTTCTTCGTGAAACGACGCCCGGTGGCGACCGATAGAAACAGGTCTCCAACGAACGCACCGCCTCTGGTGATGAAAGAGATTCCGCTGGCATTCATCGAGATCGAGCCTAACCCGGCACCTGCCCCCAAGGACCCGAAGTTTTATTCCTCGGCCAACAGTGTCGCTGCGAATCCGGACGCCAACAAACAGACCGCGGTTCCCAAGGCGGACGGGAAGCAGGACAAGGTCCCACGGCTGCGCGATGTTCCGCGCGCGGTCCTGCCCCCACC
>JAYTTC010000185.1:0-8179 GCA_043745255.1 Verrucomicrobiales bacterium | reverse complement strand
ATCCTCATCCAGCAGACCAAAAGCAAAATCTTTCGGCACCGTATCTACGACCGCCCACGGCCGCGACCGCCATTGGAAGGCACCGAGCTTGATCGAACCGTCATCCAGCGTGCGAAAGTAAATCGCTGCGTCTGGATCGCGCGCGCAAGGCAGCTCCCGAGTCGCGCCGGGAATCGGCTCGCTCAGCACATAGTGATGCTCCACGGGATAGAGTGGTAGATCCACGCCGATCCCGAGACCCAGCTGCCGAGTCCACATTCCCCCGGTCAGAATCACCCAGTCCGCGTCGATCCCCCCTCGCGTTCCATCGCCCCCCTCGAACTCAACTCCCGAGATTCGCTTGAACTCCTGTCGGCCATGGGGCGAGGGTGCCGCTTTGAGTCGCGTCACCCTGACTTTGTCATAGAGCCGTGCCCCGTACTGAAGCGCACCCTTCGCCAGCGCTATCGCGCATTCCCCTGGAATCACTCGGCCGTCACCGGGCAGGTAGACTGCACCCAGCACATCCTCCACCTGGATCAACGGCCACAGCTCCTGCGCCTCACGCGGCCCGACCAGGTGTGCTTCCACTCCAAAGACGTCAGCCATCGCAGCGGTGCGGCGCAGCTGGATCATGCGCTCCTGATGGGTGCCCAGGGTCAGACCCCGAGTGCGTACCCAGCCAACATCATGACCCGTCTCAGCCTGCAGCCGCGGGTAGAGCCAAGCCGAGTATTTGTTGATTTGCGTCATGCTATTGCTGGCGCGCAATTGCCCGACCATCCCCGCAGCATGCCAAGTTGTTCCCCCGCTGAGACGCCCCTGCTCGAGCAGAACCACATCCTTCCAGCCGGCTTTAGCCAAGTGGTATGCCACCGAACAACCAATGATCCCGCCCCCCACGATCACAACGCGTGCCTGCGGCGGCGGCAACCCGACAGGCAGCTGGAAAGACGATTGAACCGGAGTGTTAGCGATGAGGGTGACAGGCATAAGCAGCGCAGGACGTCGAACTTGGCCGATTCAAGAATTGATAATCTGCCATCGGTCGTAACCGCCGATTTTCGGGCAAGTTAACTCAACGAAACGAACACCCCGTTCGACGAGTCGCCGAGCGATGAGGCACTGTTTGGCGTAGGTGCGGGTAAACTCGTAATCGGCGTCGAAGCCGTAGAGCCTCTTTGTGGCTGCCGACTCACCGTCCAGATTCATGAGTTCAGGAACAGTCAACTGCATGCGTGCAGCGAGATCGTGGTTCGCGATGGCCGATTCCAGAGCGTCAAGGTGCCCCGCTTGCTGAAGCGTCTGTTCATCCAGATCGTGGATCAGAGAGGTCTTGAGTCCCTGCAGTCTCGAGGATTTCTCGGTGGGAAGAATATTCGCCAGAGGCGGATCTTTCGATTCGAGGATTGAGGCTTGTAGTCAAAACTATCGACCTGTGACACACCCCCGTCCATGTAAAGGAATAGGATACTGCGGGCGCGCGGCTTGAAACCAGCGAGCGCGTAGTAATCACGTTGGGAGATGGCGTCAAACTTGTGATCATGGCATCGAGCGCACGAAACCGTCAGGCCAAGAAAAGTTTTGGAGAGGACCTCGATACGATTGTCAATCCGATCGTTTTCATCTGCCCGGCCCAGTATCGCCACCGCGCAGCAGCATCGCGCGATCATCCGCGCGCAACCCGCCTTTGAGCTGCTTGCTCGTCGCGCTGTGGCACTCATAGCAGTGCTCGACGAGGACAGGACGTATCCGTTGTTCGAAAAACTCGATGTCGGCGGTGACGGGCACCCCGTGAGCAGACCGCAAAGCCGACGCGAGCACAAACGCGTATCGTAATAATAGAGGCAGTCTTTTCATCGAGAACTCGCATCAGACAATGCGACAAATCAGGAAGGGATGTGAATGAAATTATCAAGCAAACCGAATCTGCGAGACTCCATTCTCACCCTCTTTTAATCACACATCGGGGCCTGCTCAGCCAATTCTCAACTGGGCGAGACGCCGACTGGCTGTTAGCGTGCTCCGCATGCATACGAGATCGATCAAAATCACGTTCCTCCTCATCGCCTTCGCGGTCAGCGTTTCTCCCCTCCGAGCTGAGAACGATGCCACAACATTCGGCCTCCACCACTCGTATCTGGTCCTGGGGGGCAAGACAGCGATCATCGGCGAAGATGGCAAGCCCACATGGGAGTATGACGGAGGTTCACGAGATGGTTTTGTCCTACCGAACGGCAACGTCCTGATCGCGTATAGTGATCGAGTCGTGGAGGTAACTCCCGAAAAACAGATCGTCTTCTCCTACAAACGGAGCAAAGAGAACAGCGAGATTGGCACCACTCAGCGACTATACAATGGCAACACGCTGATCACTGAGCTGGGCGGTCGGCCGCGACTCTTGGAGGTCGATGCAAAGGGAAACATCGCGCTCGAAGTCCCGCTACAACCGGAGACAGAAAACGCGCACATGCAAACGCGTATGGCTCGTCAGCTGCGCAACGGCAACTATCTTGTCCCGCATCTCCTGGCCTTCGCCGTCAAAGAGTATTCGCCCGACGGCAAAGTGGTTCGTGTTTTCAAAACTGATTTCGACGAGCTTGGCGGTCGCAAAGGCGAGAACTGGCCCTTCACCGCCATCCGACTCGACAATGGCAACACGGTCGTGTCGCTCACTCATGGCAATAAGGTGGTGGAGCTAAATCATCTCGGTGACATCGTCTGGAAGATAACCAACGACGAGGTTCATGGACTCTTCAAGGACCCCTGTGGCTCCCAGCGACTGGCAAATGGAAACACCGTCATTGGAAGCCATGCAGCGAACCAGGGCGTCTCGATGGTGGAGGTGACTCCAGAACACAAAATCGTCTGGACCAGCGATCATCCGCTAGCGTCGGGCGTGCATCACTTCCAGATCCTCAGCACCAACGGCAAGCCCGAGCCGGGCACACCGATGAAATAAGGCGGCTGTCTCCCTATTGCTTGATGGAGTAACACCACAGCGTTCCGTGATCGCGGATGAAGAGTTTCGTCGCACCGAGGTAATACTCCACGCCAGAAACTGATAGAGTTGCGTCTGGTTGCCCGGAACCAGCTTCCCTCCAACATCGGTGTCAGGCGCGATCAAACGGCCGGAGTTCAGATTCGAGAACCTAAACTCGTAGTGACCTGTCCAATCTCCAAGCGCATTGACGCTCAAGGGAGAGTCGCCTGGTTCCAATCGGAGAACCGAATCATTCGCGTTATTTCCGTCGCTGGATGAGAAGGAGAGGCCGTCAACCTCAATGCCTTTTGGGCCGAGCAGACTCCAGTGCAGGGGATTGGCTTGAGTGCGCGCATCGAAGTGGAACTCGCCGCGGGCGTCCAGTGTGAAACGGAGTGGCAACCTTGGACCCAATCCTTTTTTTTGACGCGCTCCCTCCATGAACACGACCGACAAAAAAAGGGCAGACCTTGCGGTCTGCCCTTGCGAGATTGTCCTGCCTGACTGGACCTAGTCGCCCTTTTCCTTCACGGCTTCGTGCGCGGCATCGAAAGCGTGCTGCAGAGCCACTAAGTCTTCGCCCGGCTTGAGAGCGTCGAGAGCGGCGCGCTCGGCGTCGAGCTGGTCTGCGGTATAGTTCGCTGCCTTGATCGAAAGACCGATCCGACGTTCCGCCTTATCGATCTTGATCACGCGTGCGGTCACGTCCTGGCCGACCTTGAGCACATTCTTGATCTTCTCGACCCGTTCCTCGCTGACCTGCGAGATATGCACGAGACCATCAATATCATGCTGCAATCCAACGAAGGCACCGAAGCTCGCAAGCTTCGAGACTTTGCCGCTGACCAAGTCGCCCACCTTGTAATACTTGTCGATGTTGCTCCAAGGGTCTTCGGCCAGCTGCTTCATACCGACAGCGATGCGCTGGTTGGCCTTGTCGATTTCGAGAACGATCGCTTCGACCTCCTCGCCCTTCTTCAGGACTTCGGACGGATGGTTGATCTTGCGAGTCCAGGAGATATCCGAGACGTGGATCATTCCGTCCAGGCCTTCTTCGAGTTCGACGAAAGCGCCGTAGCTGGTGAGGTTACGGATCTTGCCCTTGACGTGAGTGCCGGGAGGATATTTCTCCATCGCCTTGTCCCACGGATTGGTTTCGAGCTGGCGGATGCCGAGGGAGATTTTCTGCTCCTCACGGTTAATTCCGAGCACCACGGCCTCGACCACCTGGTCCTGCTTAAGGACGTCGGAGGGTTTGGCGATGCGCTTGGTCCAGGAGAGCTCGGTAACATGCACGAGCCCCTCGACGCCGGGTTCGAGTTCGACGAAGGCTCCATAGGGAACCAAATTGACGACCTTGCCATTAACCTTCTGGCCGACCGTGTATTTGGTCTCGATGCTGTCCCACGGATTGGCGAGCTTCTGCTTCAGACCGAGGCTGACTCGCTCCTTCTCCTTGTTGATGTCCAAGACCACGACATCCAGTTCCTGTCCGACCTTGAGCAGCTCGGACGGATGGCCGATGCGGCCCCAGGACATGTCGGTGATATGGAGCAACCCATCGAGACCGTTGAGGTCGATGAACGCGCCAAAGTCGGTGATGTTCTTGACCGTGCCCTTGCGGATATCCCCCGGAACCATTTCCGAGAGAAGTTTACCGCGGCGTTCATTGCGCTCCTGCTCGATCAGCTCACGGCGGGAAAGAACAATGTTCTGGCGATCTTGATTGATCTTAACGACTTTGAAGTCGTAGGTGTTGCCGACGAAAATAGTGAGGTTCTTGGGAGGAACGACGTCGACTTGTGAGGCAGGAAGGAACGCCTCCACGCCGATGTTGACGATGAGGCCGCCCTTGACTACCGCTTTGACTTTGCCGGAGACGACGCCGCCTTCGTTGCAAATATTGAGGATCTTCTCCCAGTTCTTCTTGAACTCCGCTTTTTCCTTCGAAAGAACAACGGAACCTTCCTTGTCTTCGAGCTTCTCGATCAGAACGTCGATGATATCTCCCACTTTGGCGGACTTAATATCTTCGAATTCGTTCCCGGGAATGACTCCCTCGCTCTTGTAGCCGATGTCGACGAGGACTTCCTTTGAACGGACTTCAATAATCGTGCCCTTCACGATTTCCCCAGCAGCGAAGAGCATAGTGCTCTGCTTCAGGGCTTCTTCCATGGTCATCATAGAGGTATGGATAGCTAACGGACTAAAGGGAGGCTTGTCGGGAGGATCCCGGCGAAGTCTCCATTGCCTAACGAACCGAACGTTGCGGTGACAACGGAGGGTTGATGGTTAGGTTGATCATTAACGGTTTTTTCTCAGCCACGACAGGACATCCGCACACGCGGCGTCCGGGCAAGTTGGAAACATAGGCAGCGCAGAGACCAAAGCAAGGGACAAATTGGGCGGTATTGGACTCCGACTCAGCCTTCGGCACGGCTATTTTGAATCAGCGTCGCTGACATCAGGATCGCTCCCCATGATCTGGTAGCGGATGTCCTTCGCACCGAGGGAACACAGCCAATCGGCGAGGGCGGGAAGACCTCGGTCGATTCGCTCAAATTCGATCCAACCCAGTTCCAATCGAGTTCTCCGCTGGCGGACCATCCCCGTCGCTTGAAGCTCGCGGAATGCATCGATGACCCGACCGTCGATCAGGGGCAGCGTCCCCATCCGATCAGTCCTGTTGCGGTCCCATTCCTCGTAAGCCTTCGGATCCCGGTCACGGTCGGGACGCCGTAGTTCCAGATCGATCATCCCCTCGTCCTGGTCAGGCTCGGGTCTTGCCTTCAAGCGGGCGAAAGCCTCGGCGTTCAGACGAGCCACCAATCGGATCTGCTCCAGGTGCACCTGGGCCACGGCCCCTGTCCCCTCGGCGAGCAGCCGGTCGAAATACTGGCGGCGAAGGGCTCTCACCTGAGGGGCGCGCTCGGTGGCGTTTTCGAGCTCGCGCAGACGCAAAGCGGTCTGCCGAGCCCGTCGGCCTGACGCCTGGGTCTTGATCACCTGGAGTGGATCGCCTGGCAGATGCATCCAGGGAGCGAGAAGGAGGTTGTCTCGCGTGTTGTTCCAGTAGCCCTCGAGCTCCCTGCGCACCACGGTGGCTTCGGCATTGGACGCGAACCGGGCGCTCACATGAACGGTCGCTACGTGATTGGAGCGGGACTGCTGTAGGACGGTCTCTCCTCCTAGATCTCGAATTTGGCGCTCCCACCCAGCCGCACGGCCGGATGAATTCTCCATGCCAAAGCCCATCACGGATTCCCCGAACAGAGTTAGGTTCCTCGCGTTGCCCAATTCCTGGAGAGAAGCAAAGGCTTTCTGGGCGGTCTCGCGATTCGTGAAACTTCCAGAAACGATAATTTGATCCTCGCCAGAATGGCTGGCGGCGGCTCGCCCGTTCGCAGACTCGTACTGGCCGCAGACAAAATGATGATGAGGCTCGGGGATCCTGAGCAGACTCTCGGCACTGCTACCGCCGGCGCGAAGCCAGCCTCCGACACCGCAACCCAGGAAAGCTATCCCCAGAAGGCCCAGATACAGCGCCAGCAATCCCACCGTTCCGAGCCAGGACGGGGGCACCGCGTTCAGCGACTCGAAAATATTCAGCGCGAATGCGGCTCGGGTCTTTAACGCCTCGGGTCGTTTGGATGTCACGTCCAGCTCCTTGAAGATCGCCACCGCGATTCCTGAAGGAATGCTCTTCTGATCTGGTGACTCTCCAGCCACTCCCGCAGCCCTGAGTCGGTGAGTGATCCGGGCGATACGAATGGATTGGGGAAGGGACACGGCCATCGCCAAGCCGATGTATCTCCAAAGCGCCTGTCCCGATTGCAGGCTGTATCCAATCAGTGCGATCACTGCGAGAACCCTGAAGCTGATTTCAAACCAGACATTGCGGCAGAAGAGGATCGCGTTGAGATACCACCCCCCGTCGAGCGGGAGCAAGGGCAGCAGGTTGATTCCGTTGATCAGCACAGTGATGAATCCAATCCGAGTCACCAGAGGGTGATCCGCGAGCCCTCCGAGAATGGCCATGCCGGTGCCTATGAGAATTCCGGGCATAGGGCCCATCAGTGAAACCAAAGCCTTCTGCCAGCCTTTTACATTGAAATTTCGTCCGCTCACCGCAGCGCCAAAGAAAGGGATGAAGAACATCTTCAAGTTCTGATAATTGAAGAGGCGCATCATGGCGTAGTGCCCCAACTCATGGACAAAGAGCACGCCGACAATGATTGCAACATAGTCCCAGGACCACTGAGTAGCACCCACGCTGACGAACGCCACCAGGGAAACTGCCAGCAGGAGGGCCGCGTTCGTCCCACGCGGCTTTGGATTGAGGAGATCGGACAGGGCCGCAAGCTGCGGAGCGTTCTCTTCGCCCATCGTTTCGGCGACCAAGCGCTTGGCTTCAACATGAGCTTGGTCCGATGCAATTTCTTCCGTCGTCATCCGCCGAAACACGCCTCGCCCCTCTAAGAACTCTCTGGTCCGCGCTTCGTAGAGGTCGGCCAACGCCTCGCAATCGACTTGGGTCCGCATCTCCGGGATCAAGTGTTTCAGACGAAACAACGCGAGCGCCTTTTGATGCAGCTCCCAGATTCTAGGGATGCCTGCTCCGACTAGGCGGACGATCTCCACTCCGGGGGCGGTCCGAAAGCCAGGCTTTGCCCCGGTCGAGACCAGAAATGCACCTTCTCGCGTGGGGGTGATGATCGCCGAGTGGCACTTGCGGGTAGGCGGGTTGGTGGCCCGGGAGACGGTGTAGAAGTGGCGAAGCATCGCAGCGCCGCTGGAATGAAGCATCGAGACCATGAACGACTCCATCAGGTGCCGACTGGAGACGAGTCGATGGTACACAGGACCATAAAATCCGACCGCTTCACTCTCCACCAGAAACGGCCGGAGACGGTCGTGGGCGTCTTCCGGGATGAGGGCGGGATCCACACGAAGTTCGGAGATCCGCTCTGGGATAATCGTCCCGTCGCCCAGCGTTTTCAACAATCGCAACTTGGAGAGAAGCCAGGCGACTACACCATTCAACCCTGGAGAAAGGTTCCAGAACTCGCGGACACTGATTTTGGCAGGATCAACCGTAAAGTAGTGAACCATGATTCGTCTTCTCCCTGATTGGACGCAACGTGCGCGTGCTGAGTGAACGCGACTCTGCCCGGCGGGAGCAAGATGAAAGATGGCCGATCCGCTGATGATTTTCTT
>JAYTTC010000184.1:0-8190 GCA_043745255.1 Verrucomicrobiales bacterium | reverse complement strand
ATGTGGACAGTGAGGTGGTGGCGCATCTTAAGAAAAGTGATCTGGTTACCGTGGTGGAGCAGGTCACTACCCGCAAGCCAGGTCCCGGTGAACCGAGTCGCTGGGCGAAGATTGTGTGGCCCAGCGATGTTGCGGTCTGGGTGTATGGTGATTTTCTCGATCGTTCTGCTTCACAAGTCAAAGCCTTGAAGCTGAATCTCCGCGCGGGTCCGGGCGAAAATTACAGTGTGGTTGGAACCTTGGAAAAGGGGACGCCCATCAAGAAGCTCGATTCCAAGGGGGACTGGTGGAAGATCGAAGCGCCCGAAGGCTGTCATGCTTTTATTGCGGCCAGTCTGCTCGAATCAAAGCCCCAGGTGGAGCCCGTGGTGGTCGCAAAAGCGACTCCTCCCCCAGCTCCCAACACGACGATCTCCGCCCCGCCCACTCGCCAAGTTCCCTCGATGGCGCTGCGTCCGGCGGTTCCCGCCCGGCCCCTCCCTCCTCTCAACACAGTGACCTTGCCCGGTGGAGAAGCTTCCAAGGAGGTCGCTGTCAACACACCGCCTGTGCCGCGCCCGACTCCTCCCACCTTCTCTTTCAACCCTCCTCCGCAGCCGAGTTTGACCCTCCCGGTGGTTCCTGCGCCGGCCATCAAGTCGCCCACCGTCCCTCCGATCCTCTCGCGCGAACCGGGTGAGATCGATCTCCGCACGATCCATGAAGAGGCGTATGTGAAGCGAATCGTGACCCGTGAAGGTGTGGTTCGACGCACCTTGAATGTTCAAGCCCCAAGCTATCTCGTGCTCGAGAACCTGCACAACGGCCGCGTCATGAACTATCTTTACTCCTCCAGCACGAACATGAACTTGAGCTCCTTCCGGGGTCGGGTAGTGAGCGTGACGGGTGAAGAGGCTCTCGATGAACGCTGGCCGAACGTGCCAGTGATTCGCGTGGAGACGCTCCACACCGCTCCATGACGGCTCCGTCCAACTTGATCGATGGTCGCGCCATCGCCGAGCTGCTCCATTCGGAGACCACTCGGGGTGTCGAGACCCTCAAGTCGGCCGGCGTAGTCCCTGGACTTGCGTTTGTGCGTGTGGGAGAGGATCCCGCGTCGCGGGTCTATGTGGGGATGAAGGAGCGTACCTGCGCTCGACTCGGGTTCGCTTCAGTGACCCATGTGTTGCCCGCGTCGACCACGGAGGCGGAGTTGCTCCAGTTGATTGATCGTTTGAATCGCGATCCTCAGTGGCATGGCATCTTGGTGCAAGCCCCCCTGCCTGCCCACATTCAGTCTTCACGAATCTTTGCAGCGGTGCTGCCCACCAAGGATGTGGATGGATTTCACCCGCAGAACGTCGGCAAGCTCATGTTAGGGGACCCCTCCGGATTCGTCCCATGCACTCCCGGCGGTGTCCACGAGCTGCTGATTCGTTCCCAGGTTAAAACGGAGGGTGCCGAGGTGGTCATTCTGGGGCGAGGCGACATCGTTGGGAAGCCGATGGCCGCGATCCTGTGCCAGAAGTCAAAGCACGCGAATGCCACCGTAACGATCTGTCATTCGCGCACTCGGAATATTTCAGAACATTGTCGCCGCGCCGATGTGCTCATTGCCGCGATGGGTGTCGCGGAGTTCTTGAAGGCAGACATGGTGAAACCGGGTGCCACGGTGATCGACGTCGGTGTGAATCGTGTCCCAGCCCCCGACACGAAGGACGGGACTCGATTGGTGGGAGATGTTGATTTCTCGCGAGTGCAGCCGATTGCCGGCCTGATCACTCCCAATCCGGGAGGAGTCGGTCCGATGACCATCGCGATGCTGATGCGCAATACCGTTCGAGCCGCCGAGATGTCTCTTTCCAGATAAATCCCGCTGTTCCAGAAACTCTAGCGATTATCGACTGAACCCACATGCAACCGAATCGTATACTCCCCGATCTTCAATCCTCGCTCGTCTGTCAGGATGTCCGCCAGGAAGCCAACGGCAATCTCATCCTGATTGGAATTATGACCTTTATTCCGGTTCCGGAGACTCCGGTCACCGCCGCTCAGATTCTGGTGTTCAATCGCTGGTGCGCCGGAGTGGGCCAGTTCACCGATACCGTTCGCGTGATCGCTCCCGATGGCACGACCGTGGTGGCTAAGGGCGATTTGAAATTTCAACTGCAGCACGCGCACGCCACCGCGACCAACGTGAACGTCATCCGGAACATCGAGTTCAAGACTCCGGGTGTGTATCAGGTGGAGGTATTGGTGGATGACGTGCTCAAGCTGCGCTATCCGCTGCCTGTGGCGGTGCCACAGAAGCCGGCGGCCGGTGCCGCTCCCCAGGCGGGAGCCCGAGGCATCGAGCCACCGCCCAACCAGTAGACATGAAACGAGGGAGCGCATCACCTATGGCAGGCGCGCCGACCCCGCCCTCGGAATCCTCGTCCCCTTCTTCGGTTGTTCCGCGGGCCTTGCAGCCGTTGACGCCCCGCGGAGCAGCCGGGTTTTCTCAAACCTCCTTTCTCCGACTTTGCCTCTTCCAGTCCCTGGTGGCGCTGACGGCTTCGATCACTCTCGTCTGGTTTTTTCAGTCTGCGGTTTTCCCCACCGTCAGAGAGGCGCTTCAGCAACTGCCTGAAGAGGGGTCGCTGCGCTCTGGAGAGCTCCGCCTTGTCACCCCGGTCATTCAGCCCCTCGCCGAAAATAGCTGGTTCTCAATCGCTGTTGATCTGGAGCAGTTGGCCCGCTCGAGCAGCGGGCATGATCTCGAGATTCGATTTGCACGCAGCGGTGTGCAGCTCTGCACCGGACTCGGCTGCTCGTATTTCCGCTACCCGGCTGATTTAGATATTCCGTTCAACCGGATCGAAGCTCGCTCCTGGTGGAACGCTTGGCAGCCGATGTTGCTCACCGCTGTCGCGTTCGGGTCTTTCTTCCTTCTATTTCTGATCTGGACCGTGCTGGCTACGGTTTACTGCCCAGTCCCTCTATGGGTCGCCTATGCGGCAGACCGGTCACTGACCTCCCAAGGTGCCTGGAGGTTGGCGGGAGCGGCGCTGATGCCCGGTGCCTGCTTGATGATCCTTGGATTGCTCGCCTTGGGCATGGGATGGATTGAACCGGTGAGATTTCTTCTCGTAGCCGGGGTTCATCTCGCACTGCCCGTTGCCTATTTGTTCATCAGTCCCTTCTACCTTCCGAAAAGCGCGGACCACGAGAAAATCGCTACAAATCCCTTCGGAGACGCTCCAACGCCGACGGAGCGTTTGCCCGCAGCCGTCGAACTCGTGAACCTGCCTTCTGCCCCAGAACTCACGGCCGAGTCGGAAGTGAAGAACCCGTTTCTCCCTGAACCTGCAGCTCCCCCGAAGTCGCCTCCTCGCTCCCCGAATCCTTTCGCCGCGCCTTAGCGGGCGGCGGAACACGCCAGGTCATGCCATCTTTGCCTCATTCTATGTTTGTCGCGCAGCAGACCGGAACCTCCAGGTTGCTCGCGTTTTTTTTACTCGCGAGCTTGAGGTGTGTGGGAGGCGATGCCGATACGTCGGCCGTGCCGGGAATTCAACTCGCGCCGGGACTGAGCGCGACGGTCTGGGCTTCGGAGCCCTTGCTGGAAAATCCTGTCGCGGTCTCCTTTGATGACCGGGGCCGATGCTACATCGCCGAAACGCATCGATGGTCTCAGTCCGTTTTTGATATCACCAAGCAGCCTGCCTGGCTCCTCGACGATCTTTCCTTTCGGACGGTCACGGATCGCAGTAATTTTCTCGCGAAGACGTTTGCGACTAATTTTAACTTTTTGACCAAGGACTCGGAACGAGTGCGGTGGGTGGAGGATCGCGCTGGGGTGGGGCATGCCGACGTTGGTGGTGTTTTCGCCAGCGGATTCAATCTCCCCACCGCCGGTACTGCTGCCGGGGTGCTGGCTCGAGGGAATGAGGTGTGGTTCGCAAATATTCCTGATCTTTGGCGCTTGCAGTCCACCTCGGCCAGCGGTCAGGCCGATCAACGGCAGGTGCTTCACACAGGCTTTGGAGTGCACATAGGTGTGAGTGGTCATGATCTTCACGGCCTCAAGTTTGGTCCCGACGGACGGCTCTACTTCTCCATCGGCGATCGCGGTTTCAATCTGCGGGATGAAGCGCAGAGTGCTCAAAGGCGAGCAGGATGGAATTTTTCTTTGGAACAACCGGATTCAGGAGCGGTGCTGAGATGCGATCCTGATGGCTCCAATCTCGAGGTCTTCGCTATCGGCGTTCGCAATCCCCAGGAGTTGACCTTCGACGCTTTTGGAAATCTTTGGACCGGCGACAACGACACCGCAGGGGCTGATGAGTCGCGCCTGCTCTACTTGGTTGAGGGTGGCGACTACGGCTGGCGATGCAGTTATCAGCATCAGACTGGATTCGGTCCGTGGGTGCAGGAGGATCTGTGGCGGGGTGGATTGGACGATGCGCTGCCGACTTCGGGGATGGTGGCACAAGGTCCTGCGGGATTGGACTATTACCCGGGGACCGGCTTGGGTGCCGCTTCGAACGGTCACTTCCTGATGTGCGATTTCCCTGGTGGCATATGGGATTTCACCGTCACCAACCACGGCGCGGGATTCCAGCTCAATTCGAGAAGCAAATTCGTCTGGGGTCTCTGGCCTACGGATGTGGAGTTCGGTCCCGATGGTGCCGTCTACGCCGTCGACTGGGTGGCAGGATGGGACAAACCGCACAAGGGTCGGATCTATCGAATTACCTCACCGGGGTTGAAGGATCCGCTAGCGGCTGAGACCCAGCGCTTGCTTCGGGACGGATTCACTCAGCGAGCAGACGAGGATCTGGCGGCGCTTATGAGCCATCCGGATCAGCGGATCCGGCTCCGAGCGCAATGGGCTCTGGCGACTCGTGGTGCCGCGGGCGTTTCGAGGTTGGCGCGGGGCGTGCATGAAGGAACCACGCTCTTCTGCCGGCTCCATGGCATCTGGGGCTTGGGGCAGATCCTGCGTCAAACCGGCAGATCCGCTCTTCCGAATACTTCTGTGGAGGAAGGAGTGCAGAGCCTGATTGCAGCGCTGGATGCGACCGACACTGAAGTCCGCGCACAAGCGGCCAAGCAGTTGGGTGAGCTCCAGATCGTTGCGGCCTCCGAGCGCCTGGTGCGATTGCTTCACGATCCCGAACCCAGGGTGCGGTTTTTCTCCGCCATCAGCCTGGGTCGATTGGGCAAGCGTTCCTCACTTGAACCGGTGTTGGTCATGCTGCGCGAGAATGCAAATCGCGATCTGTTCCTGGGACATGCCGGTATGATGGCTCTGCTTGGAATGACCGATCCTGTCGGACTGGTTTCTCTGCGCGCTGACCCGTCCTCCGCAGTTCGCCGTGCAGCGCTGCTGGCATTGCGTCGATTGCAGCGCCCCGAGATCGCGACGTTTTTGAGCGACCTTGATCCCGATCTGAATTACCAGGCGGCACGCGCGATCAATGATGTTCCCATCCCGGGAGCGATGTCTCAGCTGGCGGCGTTTCTCGGCAAGGTGGATTGTGCTTCGAACCTGGTCACACGTGCAGTGAACGCGAACTTCCGACTCGGTGAGGCGCGCAATGCGACGGTATTGGCAAACTATGCCAATCGAGTGGACGCTCCCGAGCCGCTCCGAGTGAGGGCGTTGGAAGCGCTGGGAGATTGGGCCAATCCCTCATCACTCGATCGGGTCGTTGGCCTTTGGAGACCGGTGCCTCGGAGAGCAATCGAACCTGGACGCCGCGCTCTTCGCGCGGTGGCTGCGAGTCTTCATCGGGGCAATTCCGACGCGGTAAAGATCGCGGCAATGCGTGCGGCGAGCTCGTTAGGGGTGCAGGAAGTAGGGAATGGTCTGTGCGATTCGATGTCGCTCTCCAATACCTCAGCGGCCGTTCGTGTGGAAGTGCTTCGAACGTTGGCGGCCTTGCATCATGCGCGCTGGAGCGAGGCGGTGTCGCTCGGTTTGCAAGACGCAGCGCCGGCGGTTCGAGCGGAAGCGCTAACGCTCGCAGCGGATCAACCCACTCCCGCGGTGCTGGAACGTCTGTCCGACTTCCTTGCGCCTCAAACCGAGCTTCGTCTCCGGCAAACTGCCCTGCGCGTGCTGGGTCGCGTGACTGATCCTGCCGTGGAGCCTCTGCTAAAAGATTGGATGGCGCGCTTGCTGTCAGGGCAAGTTGAATCCTCATTGACGCTCGATGTGCTGGACGCGGTGCGCGGTCGATCCGAGCCCGCACTAAGGACACTCCTCAGCCAATATGAGTCGCGTCTCCAAGGCGACAATCCAATGGCTCCGTTTCAGCCGGTTCTTCAGGGCGGTGATGCAGGGAAGGGGAAGACGTGGTTCTTCGACAAGGCGGATATTGCCTGTCTGCGCTGCCATCAAGTGCGGGGAGTCGGTGGCACAGTGGGGCCGGTCCTGGATGGATTGGGCAAGAGACTTAAGCGTGAGGAAATCCTGGAATCGATTCTCCGGCCTAACGCGAGCCTTTCCGCTGGATTTGAGCAGGCCCAGATCACCACTCGGGATGGCAACACCCATGCAGGGCTGGTGAAGCAGGAGACTGAGACTGAGGTGGTTTTGGAGAGTCTTGAGGAAGGGATTGTGAGACTGGCGAAGAGTCGCATCCAATCCCGTGTTCGCGGGCTCTCTGCCATGCCTGAGGGACTGGAGAAGCTGATGACCTTGCGCGAGCTTCGCGACCTGATCGAATATCTTTCAGGGTTATAGGGGCGCTTTGCCGCCGTTGTCTTTCGACCGGGCTGCCTCTATCTTCCACCCATGATTAAATCTGCCTTTGTGCTTCTGGTCGGTATCGTCGCGGGGGCTGCTGCCTGCTGGTATCTCCTCGGCGGACGGATCGCGATGCCCTCCGGTGGAGGAGCGGGGAGTTCCCTGAGTCGCTCGGCATCTGGACTGGCAGATCGGCTGGGGGTGGACGAAATCAAAGCGGAGCTCAGTCGCACCGGGACGCTCGTTCGAGAGAAGGCGCGGCAAGCCGGGGCTACCATTTCAGACGCAGCCGCGAATGCTCGAATCACCGCGACGATCAAAGCCAAATTCCTCACGGATCGAGTGCTTCCATCCTTCCAGCTGGGAGTGGATACGACCGATGGCATGGTGACTCTCTCGGGTAAAGTAGATGCGTTAGAGTCGGTGGCCCGTGCCGTTCGGATCGCCTTGGAAACCGAGGGCGTGCACAAGGTGTTCTCCACCATTCAAGTCATGCCTCCGTCAAAATAGGTTCAATCGCTCAGGAATCACCATGAAGATCGCAGGCCTTCGAAAGGAATACACTCAGGCGGGATTGCGGCGTGCCGAATTGGCCTCGGATCCTATCGTGCAGTTTCGCCTCTGGTTCGAGCAGGCGCTCCAGGCGGTGCTTCTCGAGCCGAACGCGATGACGCTGGCCACGGTGGATGAGCACGGGTTCCCGGTTGCGAGGATCGTGCTGTTGAAAGGACTGGATGAACGCGGATTCCATTTCTTCACCAACTACCAAAGCGCCAAGGCTCGGCAACTGGCCAAGACTCCACGGGCCGCGCTGGTCTTCCATTGGGTGGAACTGGAGCGGCAGGTTCGAATTCTAGGGACGGTGTGCAAGCTGACTCTGGAGGATACGGAGCAATATTTCCAAAGCCGGCCGCGGGGCAGTCGACTGGCAGCGTGGGCCTCCGATCAGAGCGAAGTGCTGGCCGATCGTGCCGCCCTAGAGAGCCGCTGGGAGGCGATGGAGAAGCGCTTTCCCGAGGAGATCGTCCCAGTGCCTCCGTTTTGGGGCGGGTACGCTGTGAACCCGGTGTCGGTGGAATTTTGGCAGGGTCGACCCAGTCGCCTGCATGATCGGTTCCGTTACACTCGACTTGAGACGACCTGGAAACTCGAACGACTCGCGCCCTGAAAATTCATGAGTGAGATTGAAGGGACGTGGATATTCCTATCGCTACTCCCGCTCTCCTTCTTCTTGGGGGCCCTTTCGATCTTCCGTGGAAAAACACCGGACTGGCGTTCTGTAGCGTGGGCCGTATCGGCCCATCCCTCCTGGCCGGATCGTTCGATACGAACGACACTACAGAAGCCGGAGTGCAGTTCTGTAGTGTGGGCCGTATCGGCCCATCCCCGCTGGGGGTAAGTCCGACAGGCTGATAGAAACTGGCTCTGTCCCAGGGTCGTGCCTGCTGAAGTTGGCGGCGCTCTCACGAGACGCC
>JAYTTC010000183.1:0-8195 GCA_043745255.1 Verrucomicrobiales bacterium | reverse complement strand
CACAGGTCAACCTTTTCGCCGACGCCACCGTAGCGACTATGCGTTGCCTGTGAACATCGGGAACCCGAACGAAATGACGATGGTGGAGTTCGCTCAGGAAATCATCCGCGCCACCGGTTCGAAAAGCCGCCTCGTCTACCGGCCGCTTCCACAGGACGATCCCAAACAGCGGCGGCCTGACATCGGTCTGGCCGGAAAACTTCTGGGCTGGAAGCCGGTCGTTCCACTCAATGTCGGTCTCGAGACCACGATCAAGTATTTTCGCGGCAAGAGATGATTTTGCCAAGATACAGGCGGTTTCAGAGTGGCCTGGGGTGATTGCCATTGACCCATGAAACGAATTCCAGTAACCAACGCGCACCTCCGTGAAGTCCCGCCATCAGGCGGTGATTTGGCGTGGGCCGTTGTCGATGAAACCTGAACAACCATGAGCGCTAAATCATTTCTGGCGGCCGATCTTGGAGCGGGAACGCTCAAGATCGCCGAGTTCGAAAAGAACGACGCAGGCGCTCTGCGTCTCGTCGGGTTTGCGACCAAGTCCCTGGGTTTGGAGGGTTCGCAGGAATCGACTCGCGAAGATGTCGTTCAGAAGGCTCTTCAAGAACTCCTCCCCCAGTTCGACTCGAAGGAAGTCAGCGTTTGTGCACCCGGCTTCCACGTCTTCTCCAAGTTCATCAAGCTGCCCCCCGTTGATTCGTCCAAGGTCGCCCAGATTGTGACCTACGAGGCCCAGCAGAATGTCCCTTTCCCACTGGAAGAGGTTGTTTGGGACTACCAGATCCTCGGTGCCGCCGCGTCGGGCGAGCTGGAGGTCCTCCTGGTGGCGATCAAGAACGAGATTGTTGACGGCCTGTTCAAGGTGGCCGCTTCCGCTGGACTCAAGGTTGGGTTGGTCGACGTTTCCTCCGCCGCGCTCTGCAATTCGTTCCGTTTCAGCTACGGCGATCTCGATGGGTGCACGATGCTTTTGGATATCGGGGCCAAGACGAGCAACCTCCTCTTCTTCGAGAAGGGTAAGATCTACAGCCGCAGCATCAACATCGGCGCCAACTCCATCACCCAGGACTTCGCCAACGAATCCAAGCTGCCCTTCGGGGAGGCGGAGAGGATCAAGATCGAGGAAGGCTTCGTGAGCTTGGGCGGTGCCTACGAAGAGCCGGAGAATCCCCATCAGGCTGCCATCTCCAAGATTTCGCGCCAGATCCTGACCCGTCTTCACATCCAGGTGAACCAGACGATCCAGTTCTACCGGGGGCAGCAGGGAGGCTCGGCTCCCCAGCGGCTCTATCTTTGCGGCGGTGGATCGGTGATGACCTACACCCAGCAATTTTTCCAAGAGAAGCTCAACATGCCGGTCGAGTATTTCAATCCCTTCCGCGGGGTTGAGATTGCTTCGACGGTGGATCTCGAGGCCTTGCAGGGCGTGGCCCATCACTTCGGGGAGACCGTCGGAGTGGCCCTCCGCAATGTGGCCCATTGTCCCGTGGAGTTGAACCTGACTCCCAAAGGCTCGATCAAAAAGCAGGAGCTTTCCAAGAAAACGCCCTATTTCATCGCGTCGGTCATCAGCATCATTGTGGCCGTGTTTGCGATCGGCCTTTTCTACGACCGGATGGCCGCGATCAAGGATGCCAAGGCGGATGCGGTCCTCGCGGAATCTGGGCCTCTAGCCGAATCGAAGAAGACGATTGCCCAGCTCAAAACACAGATCGACCAGGCCAAGAAGGACATTGATTCGGTCGTCAAGGTCGTGGACGAGCGCTTTTGGTGGGTTGGAGTGCTCAATGAGCTGAACCTCGTGCTGACGGATGTCGAAGCCAAAACCAAGGTCCGCGTTGGCGGAGACGTGGGGGTTTGGATCGAGTCATTCAATCCCCAGGTTCCGGGAGGGTATTCCGTCGAGGAAGGATCCGCCGAGGACGAGATCGAAGGAATGGACGAGGAGTGGAAGAAGCGTTACGGCTCTCAATTAAAGGCTCTCCTCAAAGACAAGAAAGAAACGGTTTCGGGCAATGACCTCCAGACCATCCAATGCGTCTTTCGGGCGGTGAACCTGACCCGTCATGGTGTCACTGCGAATATGGACCTCATCTTCTCTTTGAGGGATGCATTTCTCGCGAGCCCGGTGTTCGGTGAAGGTTTCCAGCTCGTGGGCGTGCCCCAGTTCGAGTCCGGCAAGCCGGAAGGGGAGTCGCTCACGCTTTCGATCAACATGGTTCTCAAATTAAAGCGGCCTTTGAAGTTCTGATATGGAGTGGGTCAAAAAAAATCCCGTTATCGTTGCCGGAACCTCCGTCGCAGTCGTGCTTCTGGGATTGGCTGTCTGGTTCCTTGCCGCCAAGATGTCGGCAAGTTCCGAGGCCGAGCTGAAACTCGCGGGCTCCCTCGATTCACGAACCGCGCTCTGGCAAGGCAAACCGTTTCCGGGCACCGAGAACATCGAGGCGATCCAGAAAGACCAGGAGCGGGTCAAAAAATTCATGGATGGCCTGCATTCGGTCATTCCCCAGATGCCACCGCCTTCCAATCTGGATGACCGGGGATTAAAAACTGTTCTTGAGCAGGCCATCGTGGACCTCTTCCTGGCGGCGACCAATTCCAAGACGACCATCCAGCCGCCCAACTACTCCTTCAGTTTCGCCGCGATCCGCAAAAAACTGACGTTTTACACCAACACCTACGACACGATCGCCATGCAGTTGGCGGATGTGAAGATGCTTCTGAACATCCTGTTCGACTCCAAGATCAACACTCTCGAAGGCATTCGCCGGAGTAGTTTGACGATGGATGACGAACGGGGTGGCACCGATTATATCTTCCTGAATCCTCAGACAAACCAGTTTTCCATCATCACGCCCTACGAAATCCAGTTTCGTTGCTTTGGATCAGAGCTTGAACATGTGATTCAAAGCCTCGTTAGCGCCTCGAATTGCATCGTCATCAAGAACATCAACATCTCTCCAAGGGCAGTCACGCAGCAAAATCAGGCCGTGCTTGATCTTATCCGCGATGCGGCCGCTGCCGGCTCAGTCTCGGTGGGCGCCGCCCAGGTCGCCGCCGTGGTCAAGCCGGTGCTGGACACTTCCACAGAGGCCGGACGATACGGAAACCCCCGTGCGTCACGCCAACCCTCTTTCGCGCCTGCCCCGGGCAATGTTGGAATTGGCGACACCAACAAGCCGATCACAGTGCTGTCTGAAAAGCCCCTTCGTATCAGCATTCTTCTCGATATCGTCCGCACCCCGCGTCCTTCGAAATAGCCATGGATTTCCTCAAGAAGCATTACGAGAAGATCATTTTGGGTGCGATCCTTCTCGGTCTCGTGATCGTTGCGGCCGCGTTGCCTATGGCTGTGGCCGATGTCCGCGCACAGATCCAGGACAAGGATGTGCAGCCCACAGCAAAGGCGGCCTATCAACCCATGAACTTGGCCACGCAGGAAATGGCGTTGGCCCGTCTCAAGTTGGCTCCCAAGCTGAAGATCGTCGGGGAGAACCTCACCTTCAATCCGGTGCTTTGGGTGACCATGCCCAACAAGCAACTGCGAAAGATCACACCAGGAGAGCGTGGACCTGAGGCGCTTAAGATCATGAAAGTGGTGGAGGTTCCATTTTTGATCGAATTCCAAAGGGTTGCTGCCAGTAGCTACCACTTTGTCATCACCACGAACATCGGCCCCACCGGAAAAATGGAAAAAGCCGACCGGTATGTCAGCAACCGGATTGGCGAGCGCAGTCCCAGCTCGTTCTTTGTCATCAAGGCGATCAACGGAAAACCCGAGGATCCCGACTCGTTTTCGCTGGAGATGAACGGCACCAAACAACTGGTTACGGTGTCGAAGGGCGTGCCCTACCGCCGGATCCAGGAATACGCCGTCGATCTCCGGTATGAACCGGAGAACAAGATTTTCCGCGATCAGCGCGAAGGCGGGATCCTTCTTTTCGAGAACGACGCCTATAAAATCGTTGCCATCAATTCCGCGTTTATTAGATTCCAATCACTCCTTACCGGTCGTCAGACTACCCTCCAGTTTCCTCCCTCCTCGATTCGTTGATTGATATGCGCCGCAACCCTACAACCCGGTCTATGTCCAAAATCCTTGCTGCGGCTCTCGCCGCGATGATGTTCCAGACGCCTCCGCCCGTTCTCGCGCAGGCGCAGGGCGAAGGCACCGCCGTCCAAGAGGCGGTGCGCCGCCAAGAGGCGGCCAAACTGCTCAAGATCAAGCTGGCCGAAGCCAAGGCGGCCGAGCGAAAAGGCCAGACTCTCGAAGCCTCCCGTCTTTATCAGGATGGGGTGGTGCAGCTCGGGAAACTGGGCGGGCAGACGGCCGGCATCGAATCCGAGCGCGCTGAATTGCTCCAAGGCTTCTCCGGCGTGGTCCTATCGCTTTCCAAGGCCGAAGAGAAACGCGGCAACATCCAGGCGGCTAGGGACCAATTGAACCGGGCGTTGGCGGTAGACGGGAGGAATCCCGCCCTGCTGGAGCAAAAACGGCGGATCGACCAGTTGGTGGAGATGAACAAGGGGCGTGTTCCCAGCACGGAAACTTTGGCGCGTGGATCCAAGATCATTGAAGAGAAGATCGATCTCAGCACCTCTGTCCAGAATGCCAAGTGGCTCCTGGAAGCTGGAAAGATCGACGAGGCCGAAACGATTCTCAAGAGGGTCCTTGAAGCGGATCCGACGAATCCGGCCGCGAACCACTACCTCAAGCTCCTCGGGCAGACCCGCTACGATCAGGCTGCCCGCAAACGAGATCAGATGGCGTCAAAATCAATGATCGAGATCGAGAACAACTGGACGCCCCGCTCAAAAGGTCAGGATCTGCCCACGCCGAATCCAATGGCGCGGACGAACCTGGTCTACACGTCCGAAGGCCGTCAGAAACTTTTCCAGAAACTTGATCAGATCCGCATCGATGAGGTCACCTACGATGGGTTGCCGCTTTCCACCGTTCTAACGGCGCTCAGGGATGAGTCTTTGAGGCGCGATCCGGATCGTGAAGGAATCAATTTCCTTCTCCGATCACAGCCAGATGCGGTTCTCCTTCCTCCTCCCGTTCCTTTGGGTGGTGGAGCTCAAGGTCAGGCAGCGCCGCCACCGGCTCCATTTGCCAATGACCCAACGGGCACGGCTCCGCTGCCCTCTGTGGATGTGAATTCGATCAGCATACGTATCACTCCATCCTTGCGTAAGCTCACTTTGAGACAGGTTTTGGACGCCATCGTCCAGGTGAGCGATCAACCCATTACCTACCGGGTTGATGACTACGCCGTGATTTTTCAGCCCAAACCTCCGGCAGCGCAGCAGTTGATCACCCGCAGGTTCAGGGTTGACCCGAACACCTTTGTCCAAGGCCTCCAAGGCGTCTACGGCCTTTCCCTTTCCAGTTTGGCGGGTAGTTCCGGGAATTCTGGTGGTGGTGGTGGTGGTGGTGGTGGTGGTGGTGGTGGTGGTGGTGGTAATAGCCAAAACAGCGTTTCCTTCATCATTCCTGCGATCGCTCCGACCTCAACCATTGTCAGTGGAGGCAGCGGCGGTGGCGGTGGTGGCTTGGGCGGTGGTGGCGGTGGTGTGGGTGGCGGTGGCCAGGGCGGCCAAGGTAACGTCAATAATCCGGGTGTTGGTCAGCCCCCCATTGCCTATGTGACCTCGCATTTGAGCACCAGGGACATGAACGACATGGCGCGCCTTTATTTTGAGGCGGCCGGCGTGGATCTCCAGCCTCCGAAATCGATCTTCTTCAACGACCGTTCTGGAATCTTGGTCGTGAAAGCGGCGGCCCAGGATTTGGAAACCATCCAGACGGCCATTGAAGTCCTCAACGAAGCTCCTCCGCAGATTACGATCGAAGCGAAGTTCGCGGAGTTCAACCAGAACGACAATAAGGCGCTTGGTTTCGACTGGTATCTGGGCAACACGCTGGCGGCGGGAAAAGCCATCGGAGTCAGCGGCGGTAATGCCCCCAGCTACACAGGTGCGCCAACGGCGGCGAACCCTCTTGGAACCTTCCCGACGCCTGGGGCACCGATCCTGCCCGGAACGACGGACGGATTGCTGACCCAAGGACTCCGTAGTTCGGCTCCGTCGGTCTTCACCATGTCAGGCATTTTAACCGATCCCCAGTTCCGTGCCGTGATCAGGGCGTTGGATCAGCGTGAAGGTGCCGATGTCCTGACGGCTCCGAAAGTGACTACCCTTTCCGGTCGTCAGGCCCGGATCGCGGTCAACGATCTCGTCACCTACGTCTCGGGAATTCAGACCCAGGGCGGTGGTGGTGGTGGTGGAAACCAGGTGGTCGGAGGCGGAGCCGCTGGCGGTGCCCAGAACGGTCAGATCACTCCAACTACGGCCACGTTCCCGGTCGGACCGACCCTCGATGTGGTTCCGTATGTGTCCGCCGACGGGTTCTCCGTGCAGATGACGATCATTCCGACGGTCAACGAGTTCCTTGGATACGACACGTCGAACTTCAACGCCATCCTCCAGATCGGTGTCGGCAATACGATCGGCAACGCGCTGGTCGCCCCCACACCGCTTCCCCGGTTCCGGGTCCGCTATGTCACGACCTCGTGCGTGGTGTGGGACGGCCAGACCGTCGTCCTGGGCGGCCTGATCTCCGACAGCATCCAGAAGATCAAGGACAAGGTTCCGGTTCTGGGAGATGTCCCTCTGCTTGGTCGATTTTTCCGCAGCGAGTCCAGCATCACGAGCAAGAAGAACCTCTATATCTTCGTGACTCCGACGATCATCGACCCTGCCGGCAATCGAGTGCACTTGGACGAGGATCTTCCGTTTGCGAAACAGAACGGATCCGATGCAGCCCGGTCCAACAAATAGTCCGAGACGTCCCGCAACACCTCCCAGCAATGAACAAGTTCGCAGTCAGCATCGCCCTCTCAGCCGCATTTGCCGTTGCTGTGTCGGCGGAAAGTCCGGTGGGCGGCGGCATGGCCGGGGACCAGGTTGCACCGGTCGGCGCAAAGTCCGGTTCCGGGTTCGTGCTTGCTTGGCAGGATTCGCGGATTGACGGCAAGGGATGGGGGATCGCCTTGCAGCGGTTCAACGCCAGCTTGTCCTCGCTTGGTTCGATCCAGCGGGTGAACAACCAGTCGTTTGATCATCAAGAGCGTCCGGCCATTGCCGCGTTTGCGGATGGCGGAAGTGTCATCGTCTGGCAGTCGGGACGGCGTGGACAGCAGGACGTCCTGTTCCGTCAGTTGCAATCCGACGGGTCGTGGCTCCGGTCGGAATCCTATGCGAACAGCTTCCGTCCGGGAGACCAGGTGGATCCTTCCGTGGTGGTTCTCCGGGACAACACGTTCCTCATCGCTTGGACTTCGCGCGGACAGTTCGGGGCCATCAGTCGAGGTGTCGTGGCCCAGCGCTTCTCACGCAACGGAACCCGGCTTGGTGGCGAATTCCGGATAGACGACGTCAAGTCGAGCGATTCGGGGATGCCCCGTTTGGCGGCGAACTCCGACGGCGGTTTCAATGCTCTCTGGACCTCGGATGCGTTGACGGGAGTGTCCCGTCGCCAACTCCAGGTGCGCCAGTTTGCTTCGGACAGTTCACCCCTTGGATCGTCTTCGAAAGTTTCCGGAGTCCCTGGCGACATCAGCGAATTCGCCGTCGCCCCTTCCAACGTCGGCGGAGATCTCTTGGTCCGGCATGCAGGAGGGAAAACCGTAGTGCTCTATTCGCTCACAGATTCCACCGCATCGACGGTCCGGCAGTTCCCTTCCTCTTCCGCCGCTGACGGTCTCTCTGTTGTCTCCGAAGGGGGAAATGTTCTGTGCGCTTGGGCGAGCAGAAGGAACGACGGTCTGGGGACGGCTTCGTTTTCGATCTCGTTGGACCGGTCCAACCCATCCATTGGTGCGCCTGCAAGGGTGTCTTCGACCGTCAGTGTCAGTGAAACATCCCCCTCGTTGTTGAGCCTCGGGCAAAACAACACCGTCGCCATCTGGTCGCGGATGTCCGGCAACAACGGCTTTGATGTCGTCCTGAACGCCCAGTAATTCTTTGAATTGGCTTATGAATTTTAGACTGCTCGCATTCCTGACGTTCGCCCTGCTTCTGGGTTCCCCCAGGGCGCATGGGTTTGCCCTCAATGGACCACCCGATGCCCGCTATCAGGTAGCTGCCTTGAACTATGACGCCGGCGACGGTCTTGCGCCCCAGCTGCTCGG
>JAYTTC010000182.1:0-8227 GCA_043745255.1 Verrucomicrobiales bacterium | reverse complement strand
AACCGAAGCCGATCGGACAATTTAATCTCACCGTCATTAAAGTGCAGGGGAGCAATGTGGAGCACTGGCTCAATGGGATAAAAATCCTCAGCTACGATCTCTCGAGTCAGCAATTTGCGGACCGAGTGCAGAAGAGCAAGTTTAAGAATCTCCCCCGTTTTGGGCGTGAGAAAGAAGGTCACATCTGTCTTCAGCACATGGGAGATGAGGTGGCTTTTCGAAGTATTCGAATTCGACGCCTGTAACCCTTGTCAGGCCGCGTTCAGGAGCTTCGCGTTCTTCAGTTCATCCACAGTTTGGAGCATGAACTTTTCCAGCGAATCTGTTTTCAGATCCAGGATGCTGAGTGCTTCGCCGCGGCCACGGACCGCAAAGGATTGGTGCCCAAAACTGTGCCCTGTCAAGGCAGCGATCAGATTCGCAAGATAGATGCACGCGGCGAGCGTCGTGTGGGTGCCTGCCGCTCCCGGATCGTGATGCCACCGGACCATCGCCACCAGCGTTTCGGGGAAATGCCACTGCTCGAGCAGACGGCCTCCCACTTCGGCATGATCGGTTCCTAGAAGCTCTCTTTCGGCCTCTAGCAATGAATGATTGCGCGACTCGGTCTCTTCGACCAGGCGGGCGTATTCACCCTCGAGAGCGCCTGCCAGAACAATTTTTCCTACATCGTGGAGCAGTCCCGCAGTAAACGCCTGATTCGCGTCCAGGCCACGGTCGCGTGCGATCACCTGGGCTGCGAGTGCTGTCACTGCGGAATGTTCCCAAAGCTCCCCTCGCTTGAGTCCATAGCCTGGCTGCGAGCCGCCCAGAGCCTGCGCGCTCACCACAGAGGCAACGATTCGGAACACTTCGCCAAAGCCCATTCGCATGATGGCCTCATTCAGGTCCGAAACCTGAGACGCTCCGCCATACTGGGCACTGTTGCAGACTTGTAGAATTTTCGCAGTCAATCCCGCATCGAAAGTCACCAGTCGGACCACCTGATCGTTGTCGATATCCGTCTGCTCAAGCAGGTCTAGCAGCTTGGGCAACACCTGCGGTGCTGGCGGCAACGACTTCGTCTTCTGAATGTATTGGTCTACCGTTTCCATAGGGTTATCCCTTTGATTTGTCCTGGAACCTTCAGCCTGGCTGCTCCGGTTTTCAGGTTGAGATGTAATATTCGACTGACCCTCCCCTCGATTTGCTCGGCTCGTACCCCCACGCCATGCTGACTCAGGATTGCCATCAAGGCCTCGGAGCGATGGACATCGCTGGCTGGGCTGAGGCTCTGCGGGAGTCGATCGACGATCCCGGCAAAGGAAGCGGGGGATGGAGCTGGCATGCGAGTCTCTTACGAGGTCGTGTGTTGGTAGATACTCGGTTTGATGCAACGGAGTGGCAGCTTGAGGCCGGTGAGGCTTTCCGAATGTCCGATCAGCAGATAGCCACCCGGTCGGAGAAAACGGCAAAGCCGCCGGACCAGGGCTTCTTGAGTGGGTCGATCGAAATAGATCATCACGTTGCGGCAGAAAATGATTTCGTATGGGGCTTCGTGTTCGTAGACCTCGATGAGGTTGATATTACGGAATGTCACCCTCTCCCTGATGATGGGCTTGACGCGATAGTGGCCTTCCCACTCGCCCTGCCCAAGTTGGAAGTAGCGCCTCTGCCATTCCGGCGGCACGATGTTGATCCGCTCCTGCGCGTAGATGGCCTGCTTGGCCGTGGCCAAGGCTTTAGTGGAGAGATCCGATGCGACGATTCGCCAATCCCATCCGCTGGAGAGAGGATAGTGCTCGTTTAAATAAAACCCGATGGTGTAGGGCTCCTCGCCTGTAGAGGATGCCGCGCTCCAGATATTGAAGTGCCTTTGTCCAGCGGGCAGAAGCTCGGGAAGCACCCTCTGAACGATGAATGCGAAATGATCTTCCTCCCGAAGGAAGTTAGTAAAATTGGTCGTGAGCGCGTCCACGACCTTGGTCCATTCCTCCGGGCTGGCTTTGCTAGCGAGGAAATCTACGTAACTGGTGATCGTCTCGTAGCCTGTGGCGCACATCCGCTTTCCCAGGCGGGCCTTGATCAGTGATTCTTTCCTATCATGCAGTCGAATGCGGCAGCGATTGTAAATCTCCGTGACAATGTATTCCAGTGCTGATGTTTCATCGGATATTGCTGTCATACCTCTAGCAATCAGATCCCACGTTCACTGCGGAATCGCTCGAGCGATCGGTCCAGATCTCATGAACCCGCCTCCGCAGGCAGATATCGAAGGACCTGTTCAGTCATCGACCCCACCCAACCGGGCTTGAGATCCTTTCTTTGTGAATCAACTCCCCCTCTCTCGGCTCGTTCAGCCTCTCCGAGAAGGGCGAAAGTGTCTGCCACCCGATTGATCACCCCGGTAGGGAGTGCGGGTCGAAATTGCCTAGCCCTGTCATTTCACCGGATTAACAACTCAGATTCTGCCGGTTTGGACATGAAGAGACCGTTGGATTGCGCTTCGGGTCGGCATTTTCGCCTCGGAAAGGCCCTGGCATAGGCGCTGCTAAGCACATTTCGCAGTAGGAAATGGAATTATGAAATTTGCTGAGACAACCGAGGCTGAGCCTCTATCGAGCGAACGCCAGAGCGCGATCAACATCCCGTTTGGACTTCTAGGATTTGAGAGCGTCAAGCAATACGCACTTCTGGCAGATCCACAGGAAGCCCCCTTTCTTTGGCTCCAGATGCTCGAAGATCCAAAGGCATCGTTCCTGGTATTGAATCCCTTTCTGGTCTTCCCGGACTACCAGCCCGAGCTGAGCGATGACGATGTCGCCTTCCTCGGGCTCAAGTCCTCTGACGAGGCCTCCATCTTCAATATCGTGACTCTTCGAGGGCGAGGCTCCGCCACCATCAACCTGAAGGGTCCCATTGTCATCAACCGCCGGACCTTGGCTGCGAAGCAAGTCATCCCAGTCAATGCTGCCTCCTATAACGTCCAGCAAACACTGCCAATCTCCAGCTAAGGACGGATCCCATGCTGATACTTTCGAGAAAAGTTAATGAGAATATCGTCATCGACGGGCGAATCATCGTGAAGATCGTTCGCATCGACGGCGAGAATGTGAAGTTAGGAATCGAAGCGCCGACGGATGTCCCCGTCCATCGGCAGGAGGTTTATGACGAGATCATGCGAAGCAATTGGGAGGCGGTCAGCGAGGGCCGCCAGCCACTGCCTCGGATCGCCTCTCGCAGGATTCCCTCCAGCTCGCCGACTCCTCCACCCCCCGCCGGCCCCTCGCTCACTCCCGGAAGCGATGAAGCCGGTACCACGCCGATCAAACCGTCTTAAGTGCAGCATCATTTGAACTAGTTAGCGTTTATGGTCATCAATACGAACATCCAAGCCCAGACGGCTGCATCCAATCTGGCCGCGAGCCAGTCGATGCTGTCCCGTTCACTCGCCCGGCTCAGCTCGGGCTCCAAGATAGTCCAACCTTCTGATGACGCCGCGGGATTGGCCGTGGCCTCACGCCTCGAGGCTCAAACACGCCGCTTGGACGCGGCGAAGTCGAATGTCGGGAACGCCATATCCTATACCCAGGTGCAGGACGGCTATCTCAAGAAGATCGCCGGCGCGTTTGATCGTATGAGCGAGCTGTCCATCCTCGCGCAGGATGGCACCAAGTCGAACGCTGATCGGTCGCTCTACAACGCGGAGTTTCAGCAAATCAGCGCCTACATCACCAACACCGCCACCAAGGAGTTCAACGGCGTCAGCTTGTTCTCGAACCTCACTCTCAGCGTGACCATCGACTCCGATGGTAACACTTTCACCATGGGCGGCTTTGATCTCGGCAACGCCACCTACACTGGAGCGACGGCGAGCGGTGTGACCAGCGTGGCTGCTGCCAGCGCATCGTTGACGTTGGTGAAAGCCGCCATCACGCAGCTTGCCACCGATCGAGCCACCATCGGCGCCTATCAGGCTCGCATGCAGTTCACCTCCGATCAGCTTTCCATCAGCAAGGAGAATCTCACCGCTGCGTCCTCGCGAATCACCGACGTCGACGTCGCTGAGGAATCAACTCAGTACGCCCGCTACCAGATTCTGGTGAATTCGGGTACCGCCATGCTGGCGCAAGCCAATCAGCTGCCGCAGAGCGTGCTTAAGCTCCTGCAGTAATCCGAGTCCAGGCTCCAGAGGTCGAGAGACCTTGATTGGAGCCGACGGCAACCAACTCAAACTCAGAGATATCATTGGAAAGGCCGGAGAGTATGACAGACATCGTTATCGTCGGAGGCGGAATCGTGGGGCTTGCAGTTGCCCGGTCCTTGATAGAGGCGTATCCCGATCTGACACTGAAAATTTTCGAGAAGGAGTCAACCTGGGGAGCGCATCAGACCGGTCACAACAGCGGTGTTATCCACTCAGGCATTTACTATAAGCCCGGATCTCTGAAGGCCCGGCTCGCGCGCGCGGGCAACGAACGAATGATTCGGTTCTGCCGCCAGCATGGAATTGCTCACGAGGTCTGTGGAAAAGTGATTGTAGCGACGGACAAGGAGGAGTTGCCTGCGCTGGACCGTCTGCAAGAGCGCGCGGCCGCGAACGGAATCACCGCGCATCGCCTCTCATCGACGGAACTGCACGCGCGTGAACCCCACTCCGAAGGCGTCGCCGCTCTCTATGTTCCCAGCACTGGGATCGTCGACTACGCGGAAGTGACTCAAAAACTGGCCGGCTTGCTGGTCGCCGATGGGGTCGAACTTCATCTCAACACCCGGCTCGAAACGATCGAGCGGAGCCAGGGCGAGATTCGTCTCGGCACTGCCAATGGGGTCTTCCCTACACGTTTTCTAATCAACTGCGCAGGGCTGCAGAGCGATCGAGTGGCTCAGATGGATGGCCAGACGAATGTGAATCCCGTGCTTCCGTTCCGAGGCGACTACTTCCACCTCCGCCCTGAACGCAACCATCTGGTGAGGCATCTGATCTACCCCGTCCCTGATAGTCGGTTCCCTTTTCTGGGAGTGCACCTCACGCGTTCCATTCACGGCGGTGTCCACGTGGGACCGAATGCCGTGCTGTCCCTGGCTCGGGAAGGTTACGAAAAGACGGCATTCAATTTCAGCGAAACGACTGAAATGCTCCGATCCAATGGGTTTTGGAACTACGCCAAGCGACACTGGCGTCACGGCCTGGCCGAGGCTTCGACCGCGTTCAATCTGCGAGCATTTACCAATCGCCTGCAGCGATTGGTGCCCGAGATTCAGCCTGAGGATTTGGTTCCCTCGAAATCGGGAGTTCGCGCCCAGGCCGTCACTCCGGAGGGATCCATGGTTGAGGATTTTCAGGTGGTTGTGGGACGTGACTCCTTGCACGTGTGCAACGCCGCTTCCCCTGCCGCGACCGCCGCGCTCGAACTCGGGCGCTACATCGCTCAACAAGCCACCAGGGCTGCCGGATTTCCCGCCGTCCCGGACGTGAACACGGGCTGGCAGGAGACCGCCGAAAATTACTGCGAAGGGATTTGCGAGATTTAGATGCCTATGAAATCCAAGATTCTTGTCACCGGTGCCGCGGGCTACCTCGGCTCAGTTCTTTGTGAAACCTTGCTCCGTGAAGGATACTCGGTGCTCGCTTTGGACAATCTCTATTACGGTGAGGCCAATCTTTTCCATCTCTGCGCGCATCCTGAGTTTGAGTTTGTGCGGGCGGATGCCCGGGACGAAAAGGCTCTGCGTCCGCTATTGAGAGACGTGGACGTCATCATCCCCCTGGCAGCGATGGTTGGCGTCGGTGCCTGCGAGCGCGATCCTTTGATGACTCGATCGGTGAACCTGGATGCAGTGGCGCTGCTCAACCGGATTCGCTCACGCGATCAGCTGATCGTCTATCCCACGACGAACAGCGGTTACGGCACCCAGTCCGGTGAGCTGTTCTGCACCGAGGAGACCCCCCTCCAACCCATTTCCTTGTATGGAGAAACGAAAGCGGCCGCGGAGAAACTGCTCTTGCAGTCCCCGAACAGCATTTGCCTGCGTCTTGCCACCGTGTTTGGAATGTCTCCCAGGATGCGACTCGATCTTCTGGTGAATCACTTCGTTCTGGCGGCGGTCACCGACGGGACTTTGACCATCTTTGAAAAGAGCTTTAAGCGGAATTTCGTTCATGTCCGAGACGTTGCCGATTGCTTTGTGCACTGCCTTCGACAACGCGATGCGATGAGCGGTCGAACATTCAACGTCGGGTTGGATTCCGCGAATCTCTCCAAAGAGGACCTGGCATTGAAAGTGAAGGAGTATGTGCCGGGTTTCTATGTTCACTTCGCCGAGATCGGGAGCGATCCTGATAAACGGAACTATATTGTTTCGAACCAACGTCTCCGCGAGGCCGGATTCGAAGCGAAGCGCTCCCTCGATGATGGAATCCGAGAGTTGATCAAGGGTTATCGGCTGCTCGGCCGTTCGCGATTCAAGAACATCTGAATGACTCAGCGCGCCTTTGCCCCCTTTCTTGGTCACTCTCGCGAACCCGCGTTGATGGGAGCTCCCGCGGTTGTGATTCTGGCCGGTGGCCTCGGCACGCGACTCCGTTCTGTTGTCACGGACCGACCCAAAGTTCTGGCCGAGATCGGAGGGCGTCCTTTTCTGAGCTATTGGCTGGAGACCCTGGAGGTTCAAGGGTTTCGAGATGTCACGATCTGCGCGGGATATCTGGGAGATCAGGTGGAGCGTACGTTCGGGAACGCTTTTGGACCGCTTCGGATCAGCTACTCGCGTGAGAGTCAGCCACTCGGCACCGGAGGGGCGCTGCGTTTGGCGCTCCCCCAAGTGGCGACGGAGACACTCCTGATCTTGAACGGAGATTCTTTTTGCGAGGTGGATCTAGCCGCCTTCTGGCAGACGCACACCCAGCAGCGTCGGGTGGCCAGCATGATTCTGCGATTTGAACAAGACACGCGGCGTTTTGGTCGCGTGACCATGCACCCGGATTCACGTCTGGAGAATTTTCTGGAGAAAAGCGATCTCGCCCGGCCGGGCTGGATCAACGCTGGAATCTACTTGTTCCCAAAACGCTGGCTGGAGCCGGTTCAGTTAGGGCAGGTGGTTTCGCTGGAACGTGACCTGCTTCCGAAGTGGCTGGCGGAAGGAATCCACGGTTTTCCGTCCGCAGGCCGGTTCATCGATATAGGAACACCGGAGTCGTTTGCGCAGGCCGAGGAATTCTTTGCCGGGAGCCGAAAACTGGCGGCTTAGAATTCTTCGAGTAGCGACAGCTCAGAAGTCATGATTATCACTCGAACACCTTTTCGGATCTCGTTCTTTGGCGGAGGCACGGATTACCCCGGGTGGTATCGCGAGCATGGCGGCGCGGTCCTGGCCACATCGATCGACAAGTACTGCTATCTCACCTGCCGCTATCTTCCCCCGTTCTTCGAGCACCGCATTCGTGTGGTCTATTCCCGTATCGAGGACTGCAACAGTCTGGACGAGATTGAGCACCCATCCGTTCGTGAAACGCTTCGCTTTCTCGATGTACAGCGCGGTGTGGAGATTCATCACGATGGCGATCTGCCTGCCCGCAGCGGCATGGGTTCCAGTTCGGCCTTCACTGTGGGCTTGCTTCACGCGATGTATGCCTTGAAAGGCAGGATGCCCAGCAAACACCAGCTGGCCATGGAAAGCATCAAGCTCGAACAGGAGATTCTTCAAGAGACGGTGGGATCCCAGGACCAGGTGACTGCAGCCTACGGTGGATTCAATCACATCGCGTTTCATCCCTCTGGCGAGATCTCAGTCCGCCCGATGGTGCTGCCCCTCGCGCGCCAGAAGGAGCTCTCCTCCCACTTGATGTTGTTTTATACGGGGATCAGACGAACCGCCGCACAGGTGGCGGAGACCTATGTTCCTTCGCTTCACAGCAAGCGACGTCAGCTTCGCATTCTTCGCGACATGGTCGAGGAGGCAACCTCGATTCTGTCCGGCCCGGGGGATATTTCCGCGTTCGGCGATCTGATGCATGAGGCGTGGCAGGCGAAGCGAGCGATGAGTGAAAAGATATCCTCCACCGAAATCGATGACATGTATGACACCGCGCGGGCGGCCGGTGCCCTGGGGGGAAAGATTACCGGTGCAGGAGGCGGCGGCTTCCTGTTGCTCTTCGTCAAGCCCGAACTGCAATCAAGGGTGCGCGAACGGCTGGCAAAACTGATACACGTGCCCTTTGAATTTGAAGACTCCGGCAGCCGCGTGG
>JAYTTC010000181.1:0-8234 GCA_043745255.1 Verrucomicrobiales bacterium | reverse complement strand
GATACGGACGACACTACAGAAGATGGAAATCGTGCGAGGGCACGCCAGCTGTAGTTCTGTAGCGTGGGCCGTATCGGCCCATCCCCGTCCTGCCTCTTCGAACGTGCGAGACTCCATTCTCACCCACTTTTAATCACACCCCCGCAGTTCTGATACTACCCCAGCCTTGGGGCATCCGCCCAGGAACAGGTTTGCCGACAGGCTGGAGAGCTGAAGGCCTGTTCGGGGGTTCGACCTTTATTAGTTACCGGCTTCTAAGCGAGGTCCCAGGTAGAGGAACACAGCCTCGCCGAGATTCAGCACTGGGATTTCGTCCCATTGGTCACCGGAGTAGGTGTGGATGTGATAGTCCCGAGTTTTGGAGTCGAGGACCATCACCTTGTCGTTGGTAATGAATTGGAAGTCGTTGAGGAGGGAGCTCAGCTTGCCCGCGATGGGTGTGGTCGGACAAATTAGATTTAATCCAGCGTAGAGAGGGATCGGAGAAATCGAGGGAACCATCTCCCCCGTGAGCACGAGTGTCATCGAAGAACTCGAGGAGTTGTGGAAGAACCCCCCTTCGCCTAGGCCGAAGGTCAGGTCTGGATCACTCCAGGAGCCGTTGGAGAACTCGGTGGTAGAAAAGTCAGCGGTGCTCGGGTTATAACGGTCGTACTCGGCGTCACTGAACCACGACGGGAGAATAGCCGAGAAGCGTGGGTTCGACGGTCGGAGTGGATTTCCGATCATGGACCATCCTGCCGGGACGTTCACACGATAAATGGGGTCGGTGATCACCTTCGGGCTGTTCACTCCAGGCAATGTCACTTCATCCGAGGGAACATAATCGGGGTCATTGGTGACCAGCAAGCGATTGAGCCGGGTTTGAAGCTCCCGAACCGCAATTTGAAAGCTATGGGTGCCGGAGTTCAACTCGAAGGTGCGCGGAGTCATTGCGAGCGAATCACCGCCAGTTACTTCCTCGATGCGGCTCCACTGCCACGACAAGGTCCCCGTGACTTCGCCGAAGGAGTTAAGCGCGATCGTCTCCCCGTCGACACTCAGAACGAATGGGCTCGGTGCCGTGCTGGGCAGTCGAACACGACCCCACACATAGTAGATGCCCCCTACGGGAGTGGAGAACCTCCAACTCGCACTGCCCTGGTCGCTCTCCACCGTCTGGAGATAGTTGTCATCTCCACTCCCTGAGTTCGTCACCAAGGTCATCGGGGGCTCCAATTGAGCGGCTTCGGCAGTCAGCGGAAGATAGGCTAAGGTCGGTCTCAGGGTGCGAATTCTGAGGATGGAAGAGGTCGCCAGATTGGTGTTCTGATCACGAGTTCTTGCACGAAGTAAGTACAAGGTGTCCGGCGCGAGATGGCTTAGTGTCACGCTATGGCTTAGGTCAAACCGAGCTACCATGCTACTCATCCACTGGAAGTTTCCATTGGCACCGAACTCCACCTGGCTATCCGCAGGTTCGTCCGTATCCCAGGCTACCGTGATGCTGTCGGGAGTGACTTCTTCGACCTGGAGTGCGTTGATCAGCGGGGGCCTTGTGTCAGTCACGGGTTTCGCCGCGAGCGCGCCGGGCTGCAGGCCGAAGAGAGTGGGTGCAGGGGGCGGAGGAGACACGATCGTTAGTTTGATCGAGTTGGTGCTCGCGATTTGCCCATCGCTGACCCACAGCAGAATGAGCGAGCTTCCAACCAGCCCTGGTTCTGCGGTGATGGTTACGGTCCGTTTCGACCCACTCCCTCCGAACACAATATTGCTGTCCTTGACCACGCTCTGCGTTCTCGATTGCGCACTCATGACCAACGAACCTGCAGGAGTCTCCGCGTCCCCGACCGTGAAACTGAGCGGCCCCACCACGAGCGAGCCGAGTTGCAGGGTCGCGTCCGCGAGACTGGTGAGGATCGGTCTGGTGTTGGCCACCACGGTCACATTCACCGGGAAGGATTGAGTGACGCTGCTGAGTCCATCGCTGACCTGGACCGTGACCACCGCCGAGCCCAGCACCCCGATGGCGGGCGTGATCTTTAGGGTGCGAGAAAAGCCGGATCCACCGAGAGTTAGCCCGATGCTTGGAAGCAGTGACGGATTTGAGGAACTCGCCGTGACGGTTAGAGCGGTTCCGTCGGTGTCCGGATCTCCCAACGAAATCAACAACGTGCTGCTGGTTCCACTCACTTGAAGGGTCTGAGCGGGGACGGCGCTGAGGAAGAACGGCGGCTGATTTGTCGCGGTCACCGTAAAATTGAAGTTTCGCGTCGTTTTTGCCAGACCGTCGTCGGCGGTCAGCGTGATCATCGCGGTTCCGAGTTGGATACTTTGAGGTGTGATGGTGAGGCTGCGCGCTGAACCGGAGCCGGCTAGAAGGATATTCTGAATCGGCACGAGGCTGGAGTTGTCAGAACTAACGCCGAGAATTAGACTGTCTGCCGCAGTCTCCAGATCGCTTACCGTGAAGTTGATCGCCGCCGGAGTCGCGCCCTGCCTATAGCTCTGGTCGGGAATGCTGCTGATCGCCGGAAAGGTGTTTCCGGTGGTGCCGCGGGCGATGAACAGGAATGCGCCAAACTGCGGGAAAGATGAGGTGAGATCCTTGGCTCGGCTCGGCGGTTGCCGAAAGCCCCATCCGGTCATCGGCACGGTGATGGGGCCGCCCGTATAAATGCCGGTGTTGGTCTGGTTGTAGAGGTTTTGCACAGAATGCAACTCGTAGGCGGTGTTGAGAGGAAGTCCTAGCGAAGAAAGGTCCACCTCTACGGTGCTCTTCAGATCGAAGTTCAGAATCGCGATGTGCGCGCGACCGGTCTCATATCGATTCGGACGAACGATCACCCGGGTGCCGGAAGGTTTGCTGGCGGTATAGAAGCTGTCCGCATCCGGCCGAAAGCTACTTCCAACACTGGGATAATTGGCCCCCATCTCCTGCCATCCTAACCAACCTGAGGGAGGTTGCGTTCGAAGGTAACTTCCGTTTGGGTAAGTGACGTTTGTGAGCCATGTGGCTACCTCCATCAGAGGTCTTCCGTAGTACTTGTTGTTGCTAAAGACATAGGCCGTGGGTTTTCGATCCTGAGGCCAGGCGATGTAGTTGTTGTTCCAGGTCGCGCTCGACAGAACCTCGTTTCCGGTGAACTCCATGCGACCGAAACTTTCCGTGAGTTCAAATCCGCCATTGATCGCAAGCGTGTTGTAAATCCTCGGGGCGTAGGACTGCCCGCCGTGACCCACGACCAGGTTGGCTCGGTTGGGGGAGTCGGTGGCGTAATAGAGAATGTTGCTGACCAGAAGCAGATTGGTGCAACCGTTGCCCGCACCGGTGAGCATATTGCGGCCGCCCTGGATTTTTCCGTAGCCGTTGTTGAAGCAGATGTTTCCCTCCAAGGTGTAGTTGTTGATGTAGGAGCTGCCGCTGCTCCAAACATCGATGCCGTTCAGAATATTCTGCGCAACGATATTGTCGGTCAGCTCGCGAGTGCCTTCGCGATTCTGCGTGTAGACACCCACCCCACGCTCGTTGTCGAGGCATTGCTCGCCCATGTTCATGACGATGTTTCCGTAGAAAATGGAGTTGGAGGAGGAAATCCCATACTCGATCTGCCCGTAACTGTCGTGGAAGATATTGTTGATGAATTTCGAGGAAGGAGCGGCCTCAAGATTGAACGAGCAGAAGGAGTAGCTGCCGCTCAGCATCTTCGCCTCTTTCTGACTACGAGTCAGGCTCATCGACAGATACGGAGTCGTCTTGTCGGTGAACTCCAATCCCCAATAGTAGACGTCTTTCCCATGAGCTTTGAAGGTGCCGTCGATGATGGCTCTTTCGTTATTATAGTTTCGGAAGATCACCGGCTGGTTCACTGCGCCGTTGAGGGAGAAGATAAACCCTGGAATGGGCGCGGTGTAGACTCCCCCGCGCACCCAGAGCGTGTCGCCGGCTCTCACAGGGGACACACCAGAAGAAATCGCTGTCGTGAAATTGAGAGGATCGACGATGGATCCGGTGGCGCTCGTTCTTCCGGTGGAGGACGTGAAAAACTCTGCGCTATGGCTCGAAATCGCACTGCTCAGCAACGCAAAAACACAACGGACCCAGTTCCTATTTAGCATGTATTACGCCGCGCAAAGCGATTGGCGTGCCATCGATAGCGCATTCCTCGACGCGACTCCTTTGTTGTGATCCAGACCGCAGGCCAAATCCAAACACAGACGCGTTTCGAGCCTGCATCAGCCGATTCAAACCGATTGGTAGGTCATCCGTTTGCAGGCTGAAACGGCTCCGATTCTTCACCGAAATTTAAGAAAACTGCCACACACCCGTCGGATCGATGGTCCGTTTTTGTAACTCGTGGTCCGTTCACGATCGCAGGATGAGGGCACTCGATCTCGAAGGACTGCCCTCATCCGCGGGTCAGGTTTCAACTCCACGGATCGCCTTGGGACCCGTGCCGAGGTCCACCCGACGTGAATAATGTATCTTAGTTTGTTCATCTCTGAGCCTTCTCTTTGTCTTGGCTTTTCAGCAATGCCTTCACCGCGTCATCTCGTTGGTGGAAAAGTAAGGATCCACTTTGTAGGCGCGGTAAACTCCATCGGCATAGGTGGGTTGCGTGAGATCAGGCCACTGGTCGGCCTTGAAATGCGGTGCGCTGGTCAGAGCTTCCTTGGAAGTGTCGAGCTGGAGTCTGGTGCCGTCCGCACTGTGACGGAGCTCGGTACGAGGCACGACGCTCATCTGTCGGAACGGCCTCGCTCAGGGGCAGGTCTCGTTCATACACCGCCGACGAGCGGCTTCATTCTCCACTCGGGTCAGAAGACGGCCGTGGGTCCAGCTCAAAACATGAAGCAGTGCTTCACGTTTTGGAAAGAGGGACCCCGATGGACCTTACCGGAGGCTCGCCGTTGCAACCTCATGCAAACCACGGAGTGCTCCGTGACTCTGGCCGCCATGGGTGGCGCTGCTGACTGGCGGTTTTGCTTATCGCAGCCAGCCAATGCTCCAAGAAGAAGGAGTAGGACAGTGTTCCTCGGCGTCATACTTGTGCGGGCTTGAGTTTCATCACCAGATAAAGGAGAGGCTTGCAGACCCATACATCGGTGGCGAAAAGTAAATTGTCCCGAGATTGGAAGGGGGTGCAAATAAAAGTGGGTGAGGGGAGGGCGCAGCAAAATTCATGATGCGGCTACCGAATCCTAGGCCGAGGCGGGGTGGGCCTCGGAGTTTGCGGCGCGGGAGCAGGCGGGACAGGCTGGTTTGGATTGGCAGGATTTGCGTGTTCCAGTAGCTCTCGCTGAGGAGGTGGACGCACTATTGGTCGGGATGGTGCCGCCTTGTTGTAGAATTGCCGCATTTGTCCCCTGATAATTGGTGCCTCCCTTAAGACGCAACAGAGAACTAGCCTTTGCACGTCTTTTATCCCTGTGTCGGAATGGCTAAAGTTTGGTTTCATGCTTTTTGACAGTATCCGGTCCCCAGCGGATCGCTATAGGGTGTTCACCTCCCTTCACCGATGCCTCGCTAGCATTTGTCATGGCCATAGGCAGTTTACCCCATAGCAATCTGAAGTTGTTCAGAGCAGTCTGGGGCCGCGGGAAAAAATGGCTCTCCCGAGCGGTTACTTAAAACGTGGTAGCAGAACAAGCATGACATTCGTGTGTCTTTTCACTTTTCCTTCTCCTAGACCCATGACGGGGACCCTGGCGATCCCTGGTATTGCGTTCTAAAATCAGCTTTCAAGTGCAAACGACGCTCATCAAAAATACCCCCTGCGGCATCTATTGTGAGAGGGGGGATTTTTACATTGATCCCTGGCGTCCGGTCGATTTTGCAGTGATCACGCACGGCCATTCGGATCACGCGCGCTGGGGCTCGAAGAATTATCTCACGGCGAACCCCGGGGTGCCCGTTTTGCAACAACGCCTCAGTCGGGACGCGAAAATTGAAGGTCTTCCCTACGGTCAAACCGTCTTTCGGAACGGCGTAAAAATCTCGCTTCACCCGGCGGGCCACATTCTGGGTTCAGCCCAGGTGCGCGTGGAACACGGCGGAGAGGTGTGCGTGGTGAGCGGAGATTACAAACTGGAGAACGACGGAACGTGCGATCCGTTCGAGCCGGTTCGCTGCCACACCTTCGTTACAGAATCGACCTTTGGTCTCCCGATCTACCACTGGAGACCGCAGGCGGAAATTTTCGCTCAAATCAACGCGTGGTGGCGGGGGAATCAATTGTCTGCGCGCACCAGCGTTTTGTTTTGTTACGCGCTGGGCAAGGCGCAGCGTCTTCTCTCGGGACTCGACCCGGCCATCGGCCCGATCTTTTTGCATGGAGCAGCGGAGCGTTTCATTCCCATTTACACGGAAGCGGGCGCCAAGTTGCCCCCGGCGACCAAGGCGGAGTCCGACATCATCAAATCTTTGCGCGGGAAGGGCATCGTGCTCGCGCCCGCGTCGACGGACAATTCGCCGTGGATGCGCAAGTTTGGCGAGGTTTCCACGGCCTTCGCCTCCGGCTGGATGCAAATCCGCGGGACGCGGCGGCGGCGCTCGCTGGATCGCGGTTTTGTGCTTTCGGATCACGCTGACTGGGACGGTTTGCTCGCTACCATTCGCGCCACTGAAGCGGAAAACATTTGGGTCACGCACGGTTACACGGTGCAACTCGTTCGTTGGTTACGAGAAAGCGGCTTGAACGCGGAGGTCATCGAAACCCACTTTCAAAGCGGGCAAGAGGACGGCGGAGATTCCAAGGATGACGCGGTTTCTGAACCCGCTGAAACGTCCTTATCTCCAACGCATTTGGGGTCGCTGAATCAACCTCGCGTTTCCGAGTCGTGAAAAGATTCACCCAACTTTTCAACGAACTGGATCAAACGACGCGCACGACCGAAAAAGTCGCGGCGCTCGAAACGTATTTCCACCAAACGCCAGCCCGGGACGCCGCGTGGGGCTTGCAGTTTCTCTGCGGGCGAACTCTGCCGCGCGCTGTTCCGACCAAACTACTCTGGCAATGGACAGGTGATGAAACCGGTCTTCCCGCCTGGCTGATCGAGGATTGTCATGACTCCGTGGGCGACATGGCCGAAACGATGGCCCTGTTGTTCGGCGACTCAGGGGAAGGGACGATGCTTTCGCTCGGTGAACTCGTTGAGAAACGATTGTTGCCGCTGCGTTCCCTGCCGGAAAGCGCGCGACGCGCCTTGCTGGTCCAGACCTGGCGTGAACTCGAGGCGCGCGAGCGGTTCGTCTGGAACAAACTGATCACCGGTCATTTTCGTGTCGGCGTGGCTCGGACGCTCGTCATCCGCGCGCTGGCGGCTGTCGCGAAGATTGATCCTGCCGTCATGGCGCATCGCGTCGTGGGAAAATGGAATCCTTCGGAGCAAGATTTTAGACGGCTGATGAGCGGTGCCGTGGACCCCACCGACGTGGCCAAGCCTTACCCGTTCTTTCTGGCCTCGCCGGTCGAGATCAAAATCAAGCAGGGCGGAAAGCTGGACATGATCGGTGAGATCGGGGAGTGGCTTGTCGAATGGAAATGGGATGGGATTCGCGCGCAACTTATCCGGCGGGCCGGTGAGACTTTGATCTGGTCGCGTGGCGATGAAATGGTCACCGACACCTTTCCCGAAGTGGCGGAAACCGGGGACTTGCTGCCAGACGGAACGGTTCTCGATGGGGAGATTCTGGCCTGGCAGAATGACCGCCCTTTGCCCTTCGCCAAGTTGCAGCGACGCCTGGGCCGGAAGCAAGTAAGAGCGAAAACGCGCACCGATTTCCCCGTTGTGTTTGTCGCCTACGATCTGCTGGAGCTTGACGGAATGGATGTCCGCGCCCAACCGCTGAAGGAACGTCGATCCAAATTGGAGGCGTTGATTGCTATGATGGAGTCCCGGTCGCAAACGGCGACGCAAAGGAGGGAGGAAGGTTTGCTCACTCCTTTCCTCGCCGGATTTGAAAGTGATCCTGCAAAGAAAGCCGACAGCGGATCGGACATGTTTTTGCCGTTGCGCCTGTCTCCTATAGTGCGCGCCGACTCCTGGGAGAAACTCACCGACTTGCAGAGTGAATCCCGGGGACGCGGCGTCGAAGGCTTGATGCTGAAGAGAATGGATTCGGCCTACGGCGTCGGTCGCCCGCGCGGTGCCTGGTGGTAACAGTTTAGCTCATTTCGGGCGTGATCTGGGGCGACATCCCTTGGGTTTGCGATGGCCAGAGGGATGAGGGGCGCCGAGCGCATTGCGATAGA
>JAYTTC010000180.1:0-8240 GCA_043745255.1 Verrucomicrobiales bacterium | reverse complement strand
TCCGAAAGGATTGGAACGAGCTCGCCAGTCAGATTGAGTCTCATCTGGAGACGCTCCGTGGCTGCGGTCAAGCATTGCGGGTCAGACTGGAATTATCGAAGCAGCACTCGAGTGAGGAGTCGGACCGCCTGATCGATTGCATCCTGGCCAAGCTTCCAGACCGTTCTTTGGCAGAGTTGATGGATGCAGAAGAGTATGGCCGGGAGTATTGCAGAGCCGCCGCAACCCTCGAATACGAACGCCACAAGTATATGGGTTTCGTAGATGTGGTCAAAGGCCTGCTGATGTGGGTCGAGCAGCCCGGAGAACGGGCCCGAAGACATCTGTCCCTTCAGGAGGATGCCAGACCCAATCCTAACCCTGCGGATCGATTTCATTTTTTCTCATCTGAAACCTCCAAATAATAAACTCATGCAAACTGATCGCAACATGACCCAAGAATCCCAGGCCCTTGCTGATGACCTCGGCACTCTGTCCGAGGATGCACGCGCCTTGCTCACCGCTACGGCCGATATCGCCGGAGAAAAAGTTGTCGAAGCGCGCAAGCGTCTCGCGGCCGCATTGGAAGGCGGAAAGGCGATCGCAGCTCGCGTCCGAGCCAGAGCGCTCGAAGGAGCCAAAATCGCCGACGAAACGGTGCGCGAGAATCCGTATGCTTCCATCGGCATCGCATTTGGCGTCGGTGCGCTTATCGGCTTTCTCATGGCTCGCCGCGGCAGTTCCAACCGCGATTGACCTCGTTATGCAAGAATCCACCGCCAGTTTCAGCCAGGTGCTGATGGACTCGAAGCATCTTTCGCGTCAGCTGTTGACTATAGGAGAGAACCGGCTCGAGCTCCTGACGGTGGAGGTGCAGGAGGAACGCCAACGTCTCCTGCACGCCATTTTGCTGGCTTTTTCCGTGGCGTCCTTCGCTCTGTTGGCGAGCTTCACGCTGACGGCTGCCATCGTGGTCCTGCTTTGGGCTTACTCACCCCTTGCGGTCCTGGCGAGCTTGACCTGCCTGTACGCTGCGTCCGCGGTGGTCCTCTGTCGGCAACTCGGCAAGCTCCTCCATGGATGGGAACCGCTCTCGGCTTCGCTGAGTCAACTCCGAAAGGATTGTACATGTTTGGCAAAGATTCTGACCTGAACCCCCTCGAGTCGCGAAAACGCCTGCTGATCGCGGAGAGTGAGCTCAACCGCACTCGGTTGATCACCGATATGACCGCTCTGGTGGGAGATGCCGGCGCACTCGTCGAGCGCGTCAATTCCTTCGTTCCCATCGCCTCGTCCGCCGCAGCGCTGGTGGCGGGCCTCTCGGCTTTCCAGAGAGGCCAGGCCGCCGTCAACGGGACTAGTAAACCCTCCTGGCTGCCAGGAATCCTCAGAAGCGCCGGCCTGGTCTCCACGGTTTGGCTGGCATTCCGCTCGCGCATTCAGCGCTCCAAGGAGAAGTAGAAAACAAGAAAGGCAGATTTATGGTTCACAGTATCAAACAGCTTTACGGGGATAAATTGGGGGCTCTGGATGGTGATATTGGCCACGTTAAGGATTTTTACTTTGACGATCGGAGTTGGGCGCTTCGCTACTTGGTGGCGGACACCGGCTCATGGCTGACAGGACGTCAGGTTCTCATCGCGCCCCATGCCTTTGTCCGCTCCGAACTATCCCAACGGGTCCTGAGGGTCAGTCTCACTCGCGATCAAATTGAGAACAGCCCGTCGATCGACACTCACAAGCCCGTGTCCAGGCAGTACGAGCAAGAGTATTACAGATACTACGGCTGGCCGTCGTACTGGCAAGGCGATGCGTTGTGGGAAACCAGCGGTTCTCCAATCATCGACCCCCCGACGAGTCGTCGAATCAATGAGGACACCACTTCCGATCCTCAGCAACGCGAGCCATCTGAGACCCATCTAACAAGTGCGCACGCGGTCATAGGTTACCATATTCAGGCGAGCGATGGACCGATCGGTCATATCTGCGATTTCCTGATAGACGAGGATAACTGGTCGATCGTGGAAGTGGTCATTAAGGTAGGTCATCGTTTTTCCGGCATCGAAGTGAAGTTGCCAACCCGCTCGGTTGTACGGATCAGTTACGAGGACTCCACTGTCTTTCTAAATGTGACCAAGGAAACTGTCGAACAAAGCCCGGCCTTCCAGCCAGCCCCGGAAATCGCCGCACCCTAGCTGCGTCTCGTGAGAGCCGTGCCAAGGCTCGTCTAATGTGACCTCATCCGTATCGGAGGATCCAGGCGGGGATGGGCCGATACGGCCCACACTACAGAATTACAGCCCGGCTTCTGTAGCGTCGTCCGTATCGGACGATCCGGGCGGGGATGGGCCGATACGGCCCACTCTACAGAATTACAGCCCGGCTTCTGTAGCGTCGTCCGTATCGGACGATCCAGGCGGGGATGGGCCGATACGGCCCACGCTACAGAACTGCAATCCGCGTTCTGATTGTGGTTTCGTTTAAAGTGAATGATCGCGCTCTTCGACCTAGGTCTCGCTGCAGTGGGGTGAACACCCCATGGCGGAGCTACCGGGGCAACTCCTATTCTCTAGACATGAAACACAACAAATTTTCCGCGCTCTCAGGCCAAACATCAACAGCTCCGACTCGCTCCGCCACGGACGACGTGTTCAAGCCCAATCAGACGGCCGCCTGGCCCTCTGCGGATGAAGTGGCCAGGAAAGCCTACTTCAGCTACCTCAACGAGGGCTCGTTGCCCGGTCGTGATGTGCAGCACTGGTTGGATGCCGAAGCGCATCTCTTGGCACAGCGAAACCTCACCCGCGTTCACGGCTACCCCAATCGCACCTAGTCAATCTTGTCCCATTCGTTCCACTTCACAACACTCTCTATGAAAACCAAACCCGCATCCAAATCCGGTACAGTTCAATCGAATAGCAAGGCTGCGCCTGCACCTCGCGCATCGAAAAAGAAGGACAATAACTTCTCCCAGTCCCGTGACACCCGGGAAGATCGAGGAGCGCGCCAGATGAAGACTGCGCAAAACTCTCAGACGTTTCCGCACGGAAGATAAATCGCAACTGTCGATCCAGCTCGAGTCAAACAGAGGGCGGGCCCACCATGGCCGCCGTGCGCTATGGCAAGAGCATCGATACCCAGCATGGGGTTCACCCCAGCGGCAGGACTGGTGATGGGGATTCGCTCAGGAGATTTGGATCCGGGAGTGATCGGCTTGCGATTCGAAAAAACCAAGAAGGACAATCGAGCTGCCGTTCATGATCTGGGCCTGGCCACGGCAAATTTGGTGGTGGAGGCGACATCACGTGGTTTGTTTGTCCATCAGATGATCGGGATCCTTCCAGAAAAAGCCCGCGAGCTGTACGAAAATACCTGAACATTATGAGGCCTGGACCGCGATGGCCATCGGTTACAAATCCGAGGTGACGCATCTCCCAAATGCACAGTCCGAGCGCGACCTAACGCCTCGAGAGAGGAAACACGTGAGTAGGTTCGTATTCACCGGCCATTAGGGAAATCCCTCCCCTCTGGGCCTGAATAGTGACGCATAACCCGTCGTCCGTTACGTAGGTGAGCCACCGGAACCGAACACACAGCATCAAACGGCCCTTTATGAAAGACCACGTCTACAAACTTATTGAACTCACGGGCACCTCGACCACTTCCATTGAGGATGCGGTTGAGAAGGCCATTAAACGCGCGCACAAAACTGTCAAAAACTTGTGCTGGTTTCAGATTGTTGAGACGCGTGGCAACATCGAGAAGGGCAAAGTGCAACACTGGCAAGTGACTCTCAAGGTCGGTTTCGAGGTGAATGCCTGAGTGCAGGACGGACGGCCGATTTAACCTACTGGAGATCTAATAGGAATATTATGTTGGGAACTGTCTTGTTGGTTTTTCTCATTTTGATGGTGCTGGGAGCGCTGCCCACCTGGCCACATAGCCGTAATTGGGGCTACTATCCGAGCGGCGGCCTCGGCTTGATTTTGACGATCCTTATTATCCTGCTGCTGCTTGGAAAGCTTTGATCCGAAGCCATTCTGGATTCCTCCGTGGTAACTTTGCGAAAAGCTCTGCTCATGGCGATCGCCTTGGTCTTGGGTGATGTCTCATCGGCTCTGGCCCAGATCGACCCCTATCCACGGAGCCTGCTTCAACTGGGCTACGATCAGTCCCTGTCTGGCCAGGGCCCCCAATCGCTCTACGCTTACTATCACTACAACAACCCCGAGTTCTTGCGCACCAACGTGACGCTCCGTCTGGCGGTAGCCCCGGTCTATTTCGACGGTGAGATCGGATTCCGACAACTTTGAACAACGCAAACGTCGGCATGAAATAGACAAATGAACTGCAGGCACGAAGGCAGGATTAGCCAGGAGGACTGATTCTGTTCGGCCCGTCTGGTCTCGTCCTGGGTCCCGTGGCTCTGACTGTCACAATCGTACTGCTGGAAATCTGTCGAAACCGACTCGGAGCGGACACGATTCGGCGGGTCGAGCCTGATGAGCTGTCCCGATTTGAGTCCGAAGGCGGCCGAGTGGCTCCAGAGTCTGAGGTTGCCTTCTTCTAGCCTGCCTGTCGGACTTGTCCCCACCGGAAGTGAGTCCGGCTGAGGAGTTCGTTTGTGCTGAGCTATCCCTTAGGAATCGTCGCGAGAGGCTGCTCGATATTTTCCTGCGGAAAAAGGAGCCGATCCGATGATGGTTTCCTTGAAGATGGAGGCGGGCAACGGCGTCGAGCTCTGCCTGGGTCCCCGCTTCATCAATATCGACCACGACACCCTTATGTTCCCTCGCATTTATCTCATTCGACATGGCGAAACGGAGTGGTCGCTCTCCGGTAAGCACACCAGTCGCACCAACATCCCGTTGACGCCGCATGGCGAGGAAATGGCTCGGGAGTTGGGGCAACGACTCAGGGCGATCCCATTCGCCCGTGTGCTGACCAGCCCGTGGCAAAGGGCCCAACGCACCCGTGAACTCGCTGGGTTGGAGCCAGAGAACGAAACCGAACTGGACCTGACGGAGTGGGACTATGGCGACTACGAAGGAAAACTCTCCACGGAAATTCACGAGACGCGACCGGATTGGCAGATATTTCAGGACGGCTGTCCCCATGGTGAGACGCCAGTCCAGGTTTCGGATAGAGCCGACCGCCTGATCGCCGGTCTGCGAGTTTCGGACGGAAATATTGCCCTCTTCTCACACGGACATTTCGGACGCGTTCTGGCAGCCCGTTGGATTGGATTGCCAGTCGGCGCAGCGCGGCATTTCCTCTTTGACGCGGCATCGGTGAGCATTTTGGATTACGATCACGCCCATCTCGAAGCGCCGATCATCGCCCTGTGGAATGCGAGTTCAGGGACCCTTGCAGGACGCTGACTCAAGTCGGGAGAGTTGCAGACAAATGCGACTGAGAACCCTTTGTTATCCCGCGAACACGCGAACAAGTTCTAGTGGGAGTGTGAGACTTATAAAACGGGCTCTTAAGCTCAGGTTGCCTTTTACCCCTCAAGGCGGCATCTTGAGATTAATGTCGACAGCACCGATCCAGCGCAGCACTCACGTGGTGCTCTATGACGATGCCTGCTCACTCTGCACCTTTCAGATGCGAGTGATCACTTGGATCGATTGGTTCAGCTGCTTTAGCCTCGTCCCCATCTCGAGCCCCCGCACGTCCGAGTTCGCCCCCGGCATCCCTCGTGAGGCACTCCAGGAGGCGATCCATTGCGTGACGCCGCAGGGTCGTATCTATCGTGGCGCACGGGCTGTTCGCTTTCTCAGCGCACGAATGCCCCTGGCATGGCTCTTTGCCCTACTGCTCTGGATTCCCGGGGTCCTCTGGATCGCGGAACGTGCCTATCAGTGGATCAGCCGCAATCGCTATCGCTTGAGTCGCTGGTTCGGTTGCAAAGATGCCTGCGGCGTGCTGCCTGCACGCGCGCGCGACAATGAAACATCCCTCGGTGTCAGCCCTCCATCCACCCGTGGCTGAGAACAAAATTCTAATCGTCCGAGGCGGAGCCATCGGCGACTTCATTCTCACTCTTCCAGTTCTCAGCGCGTTGCGAGAGCAGTTCCCAAGCGCACACCTCGCAGTGCTGGGCTACCCGCGCATCGCCGAATTGGCGCGATGGGGCGGACTGGCGGACGATGTGCGTTCGCTGGAGGATCGTGCGATAGCCCGATTCTTTGCGCGAAACGCGGAACTGGATGAGGAGTGGACGCGGTATCTCAGTCAATTCGCCATCGTCCTCTCCTATCTCTTCGATCCCGACGGCATTTTTCAGGAAAACGTCGCTCGATGCACTCGTGCACAATTCCTCGCCGGGCCACATCGCCCGGAGGACACCGGAGGCCTCCACGCCACCGACGTTTTGATGCAACCCCTCCAGCGCCTCGCGATCTTCGCAGAAGGGGCCGTCCCACAGCTTCATGCCCCGCCCAAAGGGATTCGCAATGGTCACCCCTCGAACCCAGAGGCCTGCGACGATCTGACGACCTGGGTTGCAGGGAGACGAACCCTAGCCATGCATCCTGGCAGCGGAAGCGACAAAAAGAACTGGCCAGAAAACCATTGGCGGCTGCTGCTCTCAGAGCTGGTGCAGGCGGAAGATCTCCAGTTGCTGATCATCGGAGGCGAAGCGGAGGGAGACCGATTGGAACGACTTACAAAAGGATTTCCAGCAGAGCGGTTCCGATTGCTGCGGAGTCGTCCGCTGACCGAGGTCGCAACCGCAATTGCGGGTTGCGATCAATTCCTCGGCCATGACTCCGGAATTTCCCATCTCGCTGCGGCGATCGGAAGACCGACGACCGTGCTCTGGGGACCCTCCGAGGAAACCGTCTGGCGCCCCAAGGGCGAAAACGTCTCGATCCTTCGTCATCCGGAGGGCCTGCAGCGATTGGATGTGATGTCCGTATTGCGAGCGATCGTTCCTGCGGGTCCCTGAGAACGGATCACAGACTGCTCCGCCCTCCCCTTTTACGGCACTAGAAGAATCTCCTTGGGTAAGCGCCCCAATATCTCCAGTGGCAACCGGGGATCGAGCGACCCGAGCACCGGAGACAACGCCTCAACATGACCATCGCAAAATACTACATTTGCGCGCTCCCGGTGGCGAAAGTGAGTTGTGGGCTCAAACGCATTCAGGTAGTAAAACTCCTCCAGCATCGGATGCTCAGGGGATGCCGGAGCCTGGAACGTGTTCACCTGGCCAGCGTCCGCGAACAAAACGGTGTCGGAGGCATGAGGAATAGTGCGAATGTTCACCGCGGGCTTCGATGCCGGAGGAGACAGATGTAAATTGTAACCGTATCCATAGGCGGCACCCGTGGCCTTGAGCTTAAAGTCCGAGGAGGCGTAACGGAGGCTGGGACAGATCTCCACACCGCGCGCTGTTAAATAGGGATAGAGCGCTCCCTGCCGATGATCCATGCGTCTCTCCCCCTCGGAGCCTCGCTGGATCCAGCCGAACCAGTAGAGATCACCGTCGTTGGTCGCGCCGGATCGATAGCGGAACGCTGCGCCCTCATGGTCATCCCAGTAGAGCTGAGCCGCCAACCCGAGCTGACGGAGATTGCTGGTGCACTCCACGCGATGCGCCCCCGCGCGGCATTTAAGCAGCGCGGGGACGAGGATCGCGGCGAGCAAGCCGATGATGGCAATCACCACCAGCAGCTCGATCAAGGAGAAGGCCGTCTTACGATAGGCGACACTCATGCGTGCGAGCGAAGACGAAAGGATCGCCTCAAACCCAGGACACCGAAACCGAGGAGGGCCAGAAGCGCGGAGGAGGGCTCCGGCACCACAGACAACGCGTCGACCTCCACCTTGCCGTCGAGCACATCCACTCGAACATAGTTCGCAACGGAGATTCCGGCTGATTTCCCGTCCGCGGTTTGTGCCCAGGCAAGATCGAAGCCCGCTCCACCGGCTGATCCAGCGTACAGAGCGCGCATGCCGCTCAGATCCTTGCCGGCGAACGATCCCGCAGTGAGGTGAGGATCCACGGGGAACACAAAGGAGCCCTCCGCGTCGGTGGGAAACAAACCGTCCACCGTCGCGGACACACCCGAGGGCGGCACGAGTCGGTAGAAATCAGTCCCGTTCTCACTCACTGAAACGACAGACGAACCCGCAGGATCAAACGTGAAGAGGCTTCCATCGGTAGTCCAGTTCTGCGGAGGAACGTTATAGTCGGTGACCTGAAATCCATTATTTCCAAACAGAATGAAATCCACGCCGTAGGCATGAGAGGG
>JAYTTC010000179.1:0-8244 GCA_043745255.1 Verrucomicrobiales bacterium | reverse complement strand
CGACTAGATGGTCGCCGTTCATCACCTTGCGTCCCTGGTCCACACCGATGTCCTGCACAATACCTTTGAACGGCGAGTAGAGTGTCAGGTGTTCCTGCGGTTTGCGTGTCTTCTCCAGCTCCGCAATTTGCTCGTCGGAGATGTTCCATAGGAGTAAGCGTCGCTTGGCGGATTCGACGAGCTTTTCCGTGCTTTCAAGCACGGCCTTCGAGTTCCTGGCTTTGGCTTCATCCCGCATTTTTAGGATGTCCACAAACTCGTTCTGTGTAGTCAATAAATCAGGGCTGTAGAGGGTGAGAATCGGCGCATCCTTCTCGACCTGTTCGCCACGCGAGAAGACGAACAGTTTCTTCACGTAACCCTCGACGCGAGTGACGTAGTCCCAGTGCCGCTGCTTGTCGTAAGCCACCGTGCCCACGGCCCGGATGGTGTGGGTGAAGGGCCGCTTCTCAATCGCCGCGTAGGTGACGCCGATTTGCTGCTGGCGCTCGACTGCGACCGTGAACTCAGTTGGTTTGTCTTCAGCAGCAGCGTTCGTATCCGTCATGGTGGTTGTCGCCTCTTCACCGTGCTCGGCATGGGCCGCGTGTGCATCGACAGCGGCATGACCTTTCTTGTCCACCGGCGTCAAGTCCATCGAGCAGATGGGACACTTGTCAGTCGGGCTTTGCCTCTTCACCGACGGGTGCATCGTGCAGGTGTAGTAATCCACGTTGGCAGGTTTGGCGTCTCCGCCACTTTGCTTGCATGCGGCGAGAAAAAGCGCGGCTGACCCAACGAAGAGGACGAGCAGCAATGCAGCCCAACTCTGATGCCGTGCTGAGACTAGAGAGGTTGAATGAGAGTCGTTCATAACAGTGTTAGGTTAAAAGAGTTCAAGGCTTGCTTCCGTGGCCTTCATGGTCGGGAAGCAGCGGCGGCTCGCTCGCCAGCGCACCGATGGCTTCTAGGTTCTCCAGGCCCGTCCAGAGCAGCATCTCGGCAAGCATCTGATGTTCCTCGGCCGTGGCGCGGGCGGACATCAATTGGCTCTCGAGCAGCATCCGGCGCGCGTCGAGCACGTCACGAAACGCGCCGTGTCCTGCTTCCCACTCAGACACCCGGCTCGTCAGAGCCTGCATTGCGCGCTGTGCGATTTCGTCACTGTGCAGGAGAGCTTCACGGCGCATCGCCTCAACTCCGACCGCTAGATGATCCAACTCTTCCCGCACCATGAGGACCTGATCTTCACGTTCGTGTTCGACCGACTTCTGCTTCGCCTTATCGCGTTCGTAGTCCTTGCGATACTTGCCGCCGTTGGCCCACGGGAGTGAGAAACGGAGGGTGAACATGCCGGAGCGAAAGCCGCCATCGCCATTGAATTGCCGGCCTTCAATGCCGAGGCCCACATCCGGAAGCCGCATCTTGCGGGTCAATTCAGCACTCGCTCCAGCTTGCTTGATTTCCTGATCCAGCAATTTGAGCTTCGGCTCGTTCTGGAGGGCAAGCGCGAGCAGCTTGGCGCTCAGCGGAATCTCCGGTGCCACCGGAGGCAATCTGAACGAAGGCCATTCCGAACTCGCGTCCCTGTTTAAGAGACGGTTGAGGGTAAAATGTTCGTGCGCGAGGCGGCGGCGGTCAGTGAGTAGCGCATCGTTGCGCTTGGCGACCTCGTTTTGAAGCTGGAGTGTGTCGGCCAGGGCCGCCTGACCGGCCCGATACTTGTTGTCTGTGGCCTTGGCAGTCGCTTCAAGCCAGGCTAGGTCTTCCTCTCCGACAAGAACGACCGTCTCTGCGAGAGCGGTCAACATCAGCGCTTTTGTGAGATCGCTTCGCAACTGGTGGGCGCGATAGTTCACCTCGGCCTCGCGGATCGAGGATTCCGTTTCGGCGACATGGCGTGCCAGGTTCTGCCGGCCCCAAAGCGGCAGCTTTTGCTCAACGCCATAAGCGAGGTTGCCGTCCTCAGAAGCGTTGAATCCACGCGAGCTGTACACGCTCCCTCCAACCATCGCCATTGGGTCTTCCCACGTGCGCACCGCTTCGGCGTTGAGCGTGGCGGAGCGGACACGCGAGTCAGCGGCCTTTAGCGAGGGATTGTTCGCGCGCCCTTCGGAGAAAAGACGACTAATGTAAGCGGTCGTGATGACGACGGCATTCGTCGTTTTGACCGGCTTCACATCTTCGGCGGCTTGGCCGTATAAGAGACTGGCGCTCGCAAACAAAACAGTTCCAAAAAGTTTCATAGCATCGGTTGAACACGGGGTGCGGGGAAAGGACACGGTGTGCCAAGGACGGCTATCGCCGGGCACACCACGGGCGGGACACGAGGAAGATCTCAGAGGAGGTAACAGCAATCCCGCTGGAAGAGCGGAATAGCGGTTACCAAAGAAGACAAAGGCGCGTACGTGGGCAGTTCGTTCGCCCGCCGCGAAGGCTCCGGCAGGAGGGAGAGGACGGCAGCCGCCAACGCACGAAATTCTTTCTGTGGCGCAGAGGGGACAGAAGCGGGGGCAACGGGAGTGGAAGGTGCCTCGCGCTTCACGCAACAGGCCGGCGCGGCGCAATGTTTGTCGTCGCAGCCCGCGCAACAACAGCTTCTCTTGCCAAAATGCGCCTTTGCCCCGGTGGTGGCAGACGCAGCCAAGACACCCTGCCAGGCCAGGACGAACCCCAGCAGGAGCACGACTGCCAACTTGATCGGGCGCAATGTCATTTTCAACGATTGGTCGCTCTAAACCGGAACTGTTTACGGAGACTGTCAAGTTTTAGCTTGGCAGGAAACACTTCTTTGGGCTGCCAGCTTGGGTAACCGAATGGGGTCTTCCGGCGCAAGCTCGGGTCATGCCGGAAGACCAGGGGCCGGATCAGTTCCTGAGAACACCGCAATCGAGCATCGCTTTGCCCATGTAGGGATTGGTGATGTCCTTGCTCGTCTGCAGCCAACTGGACTTGACCATCGGGCAATACGCCTCGTGATACGTCCCTTTGCCAACTTTGTTGTCGGCGAGGTATTTGATGAGCGATGTGCTCAAGGGCTTGAATGCGTCGCGTGCGGCTTTCAGGTCTTTGGCCTTCCCCAAGGTCTCCGCCTGTTTGGCCACCTCGGGTGAGAGCATTTTCATGTCATCGCCTTTGACTGCCTTCGCTATAGCGTTGGCGTGCTCGTCCAAACCCTTCACCGAATCTTTCGCAAGTTCGGTTTGGATCATCAGGTAGTGGTCGAGGACCGATTTGACCGGCTCCATCAGCGCCAGATTGTTCGCAGCGCGAAGAGCGGGGTTGAAAAGGAGGCTGGCTGTGGCCAGGAAAACCGCGGTAAGTGATTTGAATTTCATGTCATTGAATTGGAGATCTCTGTTGATGTTCGGCTTTGTCCACGGTTGCAACCGTCATGGCCTACTACGCCAGTCGCTTTGGAATCCCTCAAATTATTTCATGGAATGTCGTAACGACGACTAGATCGGCGGATACATCATCGCGACTTGAGGGCCGTAGCCATTCAATGGCTGCGTTTTCACTCGGTCGCCGGTGTCGATGAGACGCTCGGTGGATTGCGACCAACGTGGGTGCGGGACTTTGGGGTTCACATTCGACAAGAAGGGGTATTCGTCCGGCGCGAGTGTTTCCCAAAACGTCGTCGGCTGTTTGTCCACGAATTCAATCTTCACGATGGACTTGATGCTCTTATAACCATACTTCCACGGCGTCACAAGACGGATGGGCGCTCCGTGTTGTTTAGGCAGCGGTTTCCCGTAGATGCCGGTCGCGAGCATCGTCAGCGGGTTCATCGCTTCATCAAGGCGCAACCCTTCGTGATAAGGCCACGGGTAGTTCGGTGTCTTGACGATCCCGGGAGCCTGGTCGGGGCCCTTTTGCCGGTTGACGTTCACCGTCTGAATCCAACCCGTCAGCACGAAGAACAACAGTAGCGGCGCAAAAAAGCAGCTCTTTGCAGTTCATGTCTGTATCGTAACGTTACGATAAGCCATTTGGTTATTCGGAAGAGGGCCTGGCCCGTCAACAAAGAGTCCTGGAATTATTGACTGACATTCGCCAACTGCTAGCTTTCACGGCTTGCATATGTTGAAACGCACCCCTCTCTACTCTTCCCATCAGCGCGCTGGTGGGAAGTTGATCGAATTCGGCGGCTGGGAAATGCCGGTGCAGTATTCCAGCATCGTGGATGAACATCTCGCCGTTCGGAAGTCAGCGGGCCTTTTCGATATTTCACACATGGGCGAGGTGCAGGTGAGCGGGGCTGCTGCGGCTGACTTTTTAAACCATGTTCTGACGCACGATCTCAAGAAGCTCGCGGTAGGGCAGGGGCAGTACACCCTGATGTGCAATGAGCGGGGCGGCACCGTTGATGATCTCTATGCCTATCGCCTTGGGGAGGATGAGTATTTCCTCATCATCAACGCTTCCCGGATCGAGCCCGACGTGGCCTGGCTCCAGCTCCAGCTCTCACTCTGGCCTGCTCGTGACCGGGTGGATCTACGCAATGGCTCGGACACCTATGGGGCGGTGGCATTGCAGGGACCCTGCTCCCGGACGTTCGTGGACCAGTGCTTCCCCGGTCCTTCAGTCGGAGCCCGGATGGTTGGAAAAATCAGCGAGCTTTCCAAGAACCAGATTGGCATTTTTCAGAGTGACGATTTTGGCAGACTGCTCATCGGATGCACCGGATATACCGGCGAAGATGGTTTTGAAATCATCGCTGAGGCGAATCGCATCGAGGGGGTATGGGAGCGGATTCTCTCGGTGGGTCATAGTGCGGGGTGTCAACCTGCCGGCCTCGGAGCGCGCGATACCTTGCGGACCGAGATGGGTTACCCCCTCTACGGTCATGAGTTGGACGAGAACACCTCGCCCATCGAGGCCGGGGTGGGCTATTTTGTGTCGCTTGATAAGAGTGACTTTATCGGTCGCTCGGTTCTTGCGGAACAGAAAGCCAAGGGCGTGTCGAAGCGTTGCGTGGCTTTCCGAATGGCCGAGAAAACGGCTCCGCCTCGTCCCGGGTATTCGATTTGGATTCCGGGGGGTTCCGCTGCCGTGGGTCAAGTGGTGAGCGGAACTCAAAGCCCGTCACTGGGTTGTGGTATCGGTATGGGTTACGTTCCTCCGGCGATCTCCGCTCTCGGGACCGCTCTGGAAATCGAAGTGCGCGGGCGCAAATGGCCCGCTACCGTGGTGAAGAAACCGATCTACCTTCGCGCCTAGCAAGTCGGGAACACTCCGCGAGTCGCGCAGTCGCGAAACGCTGTCGCGGAAGAAATTCTTTGTGTCTTTGTCCAGTTGCGGCTAAACGTCCCAGCGCTTATGAGCTCGAAAGTTCCAGCGGATCTAAAATACGCCAAATCGCACGAGTGGGTGCGCGTCGAAGGTCAGGTCGCTACCGTGGGGATCACCGATCACGCTCAGCACGAACTGACCGATGTGGTGTTCGTCGAGCTCCCCTCCGTCGGACGCAAGGTTGCCGCCGGTGAGGCTTGTGCGGTGGTGGAGTCGGTCAAGACAGCGAGTGATATCTATTCCCCGGTCTCGGGAGAAATCACCGCCATCAATGACAAGGTGGTTGCGAAGCCGTCCTTGGTGAACGACCAACCCTATGAGGACGGTTGGTTTTATAAGATCCGGCTCGGTAGCTCGGCAGAAGCCCAGGCATTGATGAGTTCGGCGGACTACTCCAAGTCGATAGGGGGCTGAAGTATTGTCGGCCGGGGACGGGCCTCGCGTCAGAAGCCAGATTGAGCAGGGGTTCAACAATCCGCTCGCCGGACCAATTTTCCTTTGACACCTGAACGGGCATGGAATCATGTTATCCGCATCCGTTGATGGAACGGACTCATTAAGAGTGGTTGAGGGAGAAGGCCCGATGACACCACGGCAACCGGTTGCCTCGCGTAGGCGATGACCAGGTGCCAAATCCGACCTGGCAGCTGAACTGCCGGGACAGATGAGAAGAGCGCCTGAATTGTTTGACCTCTTCTCGACCCGGGGAAGGGGTTTTTTCATGCCCTGACCGGCCGTATCGACTTGGAAAAATTTACGATTATGCAGGCTAACTCTGGATACATGAAGGCTCTCAAATGCCGCGAGTGCGGTCGGGAGTACCCTTTGACGGCCACCCACGTGTGCGAGTTTGATTTTGGTCCGCTGGAGGTGGTCTACGACTATACTGCGATCAAGAAGGTTCTGACACGGGACGCGATTCAAGCCCGTCCTCAGACGATGTGGAGGTATCGTGAGTTATTGCCGGTGGCGAAGGATCCCACGGTGGGCGTGCAGGTGGGCTACACTCCGCTGGTGAAGGCGGATCGATTGGCGAAGCGTTTGGGAATTCGAGAGCTTTGGATCAAGAACGACACCGTGAATTACCCGACGCTCTCGTTCAAGGATCGGGTGGTGAGTGTCGCGCTCAGCCGGGCACGCGAGTTGGGGTTTAGCACGGTCGCATGCGCTTCCACGGGGAATCTCGCCAATTCGGTGGCGGCGAATGCCGCTGCGGCGGGTCTCAAGGCGTATGTGTTCATCCCGGCGGATTTGGAGCAGGGCAAGATTGTGAATTCGCTCATCTACGGAGCGCAAGTGATCGGGATCAAAGGTCACTACGATGAGGTGAATCGGCTTTGCGCGGAGATCGCGGGCAAGTACGGCTGGGCATTTGTGAATGTGAACATGCGTCCGTATTACGCTGAAGGCTCCAAGAGCATGGGTTTTGAGATCATGGAGCAGCTCGGTTGGCGAGTGCCCAAGCACACCGTTGTGTGCATGGCTTCCGGCTCTTTGCTTACGAAGATTCACAAGAGCTACCAGGAATTTGCCAAGCTGGGTTTGGTGGAGGAAACCGCCTACCAGGTGCACGGGGCGCAGGCCACGGGCTGCAATCCGATCACGGCAGCTCAGAAAGCTGGGCTCGATTTTTTCAAACCGGTGAAACCGAACACCATCGCCAAATCGCTCGCTATCGGAACGCCCGCTGATGGATTTTACGCCCTGAAGGTGATGAAGGAGACGGGGGGATCTTCCGAGGATGTCACCGATGACGAGATCCGAGAGGGGATCCGATTGCTCGCCGAGTGTGAGGGGATCTTCGCGGAAACGGCAGGAGGGGTCACCGTCGGGGTAGCGAAGAAACTCATTGCGTCGGGGAAGATTCCAGCGAAGGATTCTGCAGTATTGTGCATTACCGGCAATGGCCTGAAGACCCTGGATGCCGTGGCTAGCTATGTTGGAGTGCCGCGAGAGATCCGGCCCAGCCTGCGCGAGTTCGAGGCCATCCTCACGGCGCAGGAGGCGGCTGAGGCGATACCCGCTTGAAATTGAATCTATGCCAGTTAAAATTCGAATTCCCACTCCGCTGCGAAAGCTGACCCACAATGAGGAAATTGTGGAGGTCAATCCGGGCACCATAGGCGACGCCATCGCGGAGCTTCAGGGCCGGTATCCTGGGATCAAGGAGCGGCTGATAGACGAGGCCGGTGGAGTGCGCCGTTTCGTCAACGTCTACGTCAATGAGGAGGACATTCGCTTTCTGCAAGAGCAGGAGACTCCGATCAAGGACGGGGATGAGGTCAGTATCATTCCGGCGATCGCCGGAGGCTAGCCGCGCGGTACCTCTTATTTATTGATCATCATGGCTTCCAAGAAGAAAAAGCCCTCGGTATCCAAGGGCACACCTAAGAGCACTGTCGAGAAGCGGCGATTCTGGCTGATGTATCCTCCGCGCCTGATCACTCTTCCCGTGATGTGGCAGTTGGTTCATAAATTCGATGTGATTACGAATATCCGCCAGGCCAGCGTCACCGACGAGATCGGAATCGTATGCCTGGAGCTGGAAGGACCTCGCGCTCTCATCAAGTCAGCGGTCCGTTGGCTGGAGAAGCAGGGTGTCAGCGTGGAGCCTGTCGAGATCAATGTGATCGAGAGCTAGCAGCGCTGAGTTGAGACGAAAACTATCCATGGCACCCATTCCGCAGGAAGTGGTAGATCAAATCTGGGATGAAGTGGTTTCGACGCCTCCCGAGGCGGCCGAAGACGAGTTTCACCAGGTTCTTGAAACTCAGCCGGCACTCGCGTCCTATCTGTTGGCCCTGGACGAGGAACTTCTGCCACCCGATGAGCAAGGGAGCCTGATGATGATCGGGTATTGCGTGCTGAGAATTATGGGGCGCGACGGCAAGTCGTTGCGCGAGATCGAGCCGAAAGAGATTGAGGAGGCTGAGGAGGAGAATTTCGCGCTTCTCGAGAAGTTGGGCGAAG
>JAYTTC010000178.1:0-8294 GCA_043745255.1 Verrucomicrobiales bacterium | reverse complement strand
GTCGGTCTCGATCGGGGTCCTCCACCACGTCGTCGGTGTAGTAGATCCCCACCTCGCGCGGCACCTGAATTCGGCTCGCTTCATCGCGACTTGTTCCCTTTCGTTTTCCCCATCCCTCGCTGCCAAACTCCTCCTCGGATTTCGCGGGCGTTCGTTCCTCCGCTGGATTCATAGCCAGAAAATCCAGACGCACCTGCACATCCACACGAGCCTGCACTTTCTCTCCCTTGAGTGCGCTCACGCTTTGCTTGAGCAGTTGGCAGTAAAGCTCGAACCCGACCGCAGTGATATGGCCGCTCTGCTGCGGGCCAAGCAAGTTCCCGGCGCCACGAATCTCCAGATCTCGCATGGCGATTTTGAAACCGCTTCCTAGCGAGGAATATTGCTTGATCGCGCTGATGCGCTTGCGCGCGTCGGTCAAAAGGCCCGCATGGCGCGGCAGCAGTAGATATGCATAGGCCTGGTGCTTGTAGCGTCCGACTCGCCCTCGTAGCTGGTAGAGATCGCTGAGACCGAAACGATCCGCACGATCGATGATGATGGTGTTGGCGTTGGGAATATCGATTCCACTCTCGATGATCGTGGTAGAGAGCAGCACATCCGCCTCTCCGTTGACGAATTGAGTCATGACCTTCTCGAGGTCATCCGGATCCATCTGGCCATGACCGATCAGGATTCTGGCGTTTGGGAGCAGCGTCTTGAGGCGTGTCCCTACCGCCTCGATATCGAAGACGCGATTGTGCAGGTAGAAGACCTGTCCCTCGCGATTGATCTCCCGCTGGATCGCGTCGCGAATCACTCGTTCATCAAACTGGCAAACCGTTGTCTCCACCGGCAGTCGATCCTGCGGTGGAGTCTCGATGGTGCTCATGTCCCGCGCCCCGGTCAGTGCGAGGTACAGGGTGCGGGGAATCGGAGTCGCGCTCAGGGTGAGCACATCCACCAGCCGTCGGAGCAGTTTGAACTTTTCTTTGTGGAGCACGCCGAAGCGCTGTTCTTCATCGATGACCACCAATCCGAGATCTTTGAAAACGATATCTTTTTGGACCAATCGATGGGTGCCAATCACGATGTCCACCCCTCCGGTTGCCAACAGTTCAATGACCTTCCTGATTTCCTTCGGCTTACGGAATCGTGACAGCAGCTCGACGCGCACAGGGTAATCGGCCATGCGCTCTCGAAAGGTATTGTAGTGCTGCTGAGCGAGGACGGTGGTTGGGACAAGAATCGCAACCTGTTTTCCGCCCATCACTGACTTGAACGCCGCGCGAATAGCGACTTCGGTTTTTCCGTAACCCACATCGCCACAGATCAGACGATCCATCGGCTTGGGTTGTTCCATGTCGCGTTTGGTCTCAACGATCGCACGCATTTGATCACTCGTTTCTTCGTAGAGAAACGACCCCTCAAACTCCCGCTGCCAGGTGTTGTCCTCCGGGAAGGAGTGGCCGGACTGGATCTCTCGGGCGGCTTGAAGAGAGAGGAGTTCAGCAGCGAGATCGCGGACCGCGTGCTCCGCCTGCTCCTTCGCCTTTGCCCATCGCGTGCCTCCCAAGGTGTTGAGCGGTGGACGAGCCTTCCCGGTGCCGACGTACTTGCTGACCAGATGCGCTTCGCTTACGGGGACGTAGAGGCGCGGCGAGGGCTGATCGTCATCGGCGGCGGCGTACTCGATCACCAGGCATTCCTCACCCGGTGGTGGAGCCGCAGATTCTTTGCCCGCAGACATGCGTCCCTTCCCTTTTTCAGGAGTTGGGGTGAGATGTTTTAATCCGCGGAACCGACCGATTCCGTATTGAACGTGCACCACATAGTCGCCTTCCTCGAGTTCTGTGAAGTCGATATCGAGTGCGGAGCGCGTGGCAGCTGCATGAGGAGATTTCAGCCGACGCGGACGCTGGACTTTGTATCGACCGAATATTTCGGCATCGGTGACCACCACCGTCCTGGCCTCCTCCATCACAAAACCTCGCGCAAGTGCGCCGAGATCAATTGCCGGGAGCAGGGCATTTGACTCGTTTCCAGCCGCATGGAAACCGTATTCATGCCAGATCTCCTCGAATCGCTGTCGCTCGCCGGGGTTATTGCAGAAGACGTGCACCGCGTACCCCTGTCGCAACCAGCGGTGAAGCTGTGCGAAAAACTCGCGACGTTGTGCATCCGCCACCTGCGGGTCGGGCATGACGGTGGTGATAGGACGAAAGGCCTCGAGGCTGCGAAATTCCGGCCGCAGGTCGTCCTGCGCGCGAACTGAGGGATTGTCCTGTGCGGAGTGCGAGGACGATTCCGAATCGAAGACATTGATCTGAGTCAGCTCAAATCTCGCGATCTGTGCGGTCACCTCTTCCCAGGGCAGCAAGAAGGGATCTCCGGCCGCTCCCTGCTGAGAGTAAAGCTCGGCGTGCTCGGCCAAAGAGTGAGGTCCGCAGAATAGCACGAGCGCATTCTTTGGGAGGTAGTTAATGAGACCAGCGAGGGCCACCTGCGGCCCGTCGGTGCTGGCGGACTGCAACTCGCGTTTAAGGACCCCCAGTTCACCGGCGGGCGGGAAGGTCACCGACTCGATGGATTCGCGGGAAATCTGCGTGGAGGGGTCGAACTGTCGAAGTGACTCGAGCTCGTTGCCGAAGAACTCCAGTCGCACTGGCCAAGGGCTCGTCAAGGGAAAGACATCGAGAATGCCGCCTCGGAGCGCCATCTCTCCTTTGTGTGTCACCTGCGCTTCCGGCTCATAGCCCTGCGTCTCGAGCCATTCAATTAAATCCAGGAGGTCGAGGGTCTCTCCCCGCTGGAGCGAGCGGGATCGCTTGGCCATGGTCTTCGGCGGATAAGTCCGCTGCATCAATGCGACCGACGTGGTGACCACCATCGGGGCGATCTTCTCGCTTGAGGGAACTCCGCCCAGCGATACCAGGGTTTCCAGGCGCTCGCTGATGACGTCCGCATGGGGGAGTTTCGACTCGTGGGGGAGGATCTCCCATGCGGGGAAGAAGTTGAGCGGACCGAAGGTTCCAGGTGCTTTGAAAGGCGATCTTTTCGCTGTGTCCGCGGCGGCCTCCTTCTCCGGGCCATTCATCCGGAGCCAGCTCTGCAGATCTTGGAAAAAACTTTCCTGAGTCTTAACCCCTTCGGTAACCAGTAGCAGGGTCCGCGTTGGGAAGAGGTAGCGCAGCAACGCTGCGAAAAAGGGCTGCGCGGCGACGTTGATCGTCTCACACGACACGACAGCTCCTTTCTCCAGCTGGCTGACAAGGGCCTGCACGGATGGAGTTGCTGCGACCTGGGCAAACAGAGAGCGGTTGGTCAGCTGGGTTTTATCTACGACCAAGCTGCGCAACCCTCGCGGGGAGTCGGCCTCGGAGTCAAGCTACGGATCGCCGGGATTCATTCCCCTCAGCTGTCCGACCGCAATCCGGGGTTGAGCAGGAACGGTCGTCTGTTACGTTCTTGGGCATGAAAGCCATTCCGTTCCTCCTCGCCGCAATTCTGTCTGGCTCCCTGTTGTCCAGCGCTGACTCAACCGAACGGACTTTGGATATCTACTGGATCGATTCCGAGGGCGGTGGCTCCACGCTGATTGTCACGCCGAATCAGGAGTCGGTGCTGATTGATTCGGGGAATCCAGGTGGCCGTGATTCGGAGCGGATCTTTCGTGTGGCCTCTGAGGCTGCGGGACTGCATCAAATCGACCATCTCATTACCACTCACATGCACATCGATCACTTCGGGGGTGCGGCTGAGCTGGCACAACGAATTCCAATCAAATCGATTTATGACAACGGCATTCCGGATACTGATCCTGATGGCAACAAATCCGACACACGATGGCCGCTCATCATTAAACCGTATCGCAGCATTTCCGCCGACCATCGAACTGTGGTGAAGCCGGGAACAGAAATTCCATTGAAGCGCGTGGCGGGGCTTTCTCACTTCGGCCTGCGCTGTCAGGCCGCGCGCCAACAGTTCATCAATGCAGGCAATGCAGGAAACGAAAGTGCGGATTGTTCGAAGGCTCTTAGTAAGGACAAAGACACCTCGGACAATGCCAACAGCAATGCCTGGCTGCTTGAGTTTGGCGCTTTTCGTTTCTTCGATGGAGGCGACCTCACCTGGAACGTCGAACAGGGGTTGGTGTGCCCGGTAAACAAGATCGGCACTGTCGATGTGTATCAAGTGAATCATCACGGACTCGATGTTAGCAACAACCCGCTTCTGATTCATGCGCTTGCACCGACGATTGCGGTGATGAACAACGGCCCTCGCAAAGGCACGGCCGGTGAGGTGCTCAAGACCTTGAGGGGAGCTCCATCAGTGAAAGCGATTTATCAGATTCACAAGAATGTGCGGGAAGACTCGCAGAACAACACCGCGGATGAATTCATCGCGAACCTGGAAGAGAAATGCCAGGCGCATTACATCAAGCTCTCCGTGTCACCGGACGGCAGCCGTTACACTGTCTCGATGCCGGCGACAGGCAAGGCTTGGACCTATCAAAGTCGGGCTCGGCAATAGCCCGAAGAGAGGTATGGGCCGATGCGGCACATCCGCCGCCCTGGTCTGTGGGTCGGATATTTTTGTCCTGATATTTCTGTCGAGACTCCCGCCCGCTTACTTCTATTCCACCCGCTCAACCTCCGATGCAGCTCATGGAGCGGGCGGGGGAGACGAACTCCGGTTCGCCGATATGGTGACGATCCTCCTTCAGCCATACGACGCTGGTTAGATATTCCGACAGGTCGTGATCCGAGATTCCGGCGCGCATGCGATCGCGTACGTCGTATTCCGTGATACTGAAGAGGCAGGTGCGAATTTTTCCGTCCGCTGTCAACCGGAGGCGATTGCAATGACCACAGAACGGCTCGCTCACCGGGGCGATGATCCCAATTTCACCTCCCCCGCTATCGCCTGTGAAACGCCAGCGTTTGGCCGTTTCGGACGAGGAAGTCATCTTCGCGGGCTCGAGCTGAAATCGGGAGTGCAATCGCTGAAGGATTTCCCGGCCCGGGACCACCAGATCTCGTTGCCAGGCCCTTGCGGAGTCGAGTGGCATGAACTCGATGAAACGAAGCGAGAGGCCGCTTTGTCGTCCGAACTCAGCCAGCGATTCCAGTTCGTGGTCGTTGATCCCGCGAATCACCACCGCATTCACCTTGACCGGGTTCAAACCCAATTCCTGCGCCAAGCGGATACCCTGAAGCACCGCGTCCAGTCCGTCACGACCGGTCATCTTCTGGAAATTCCCGCGATCGAGGGAGTCTAGGCTAAAGCTGATTCGTTTTAGGCCAGCGCTCTTCAGAGCCCTGGCTTTCTCTGCGAAGGCGAACCCGTTGGTGGTCATCGCGAGATCTTCGACCCCCTCGATTCGCGCCAGCAATCCAATCAGTTTATCGACCTCCTGACGCAGGAGAGGTTCACCGCCGGTAACGCGCAATTTACGAATTCCGCGAGACACGGCAAGGCGGGCGAATCGATCGATTTCCTCGAAACTCAGCAGATGAGATTTTGGCACCCATTCACGGGCGATCGGCTTGGGATTGGGGAGGGTGGCCCAGCGTCCGCGATAGAAATTCTGTGCCGCCTCCGTTTCAGGTAGGCAGTAGAGACAGCGGAAGTTACATCGGTCCGTGACGCTGATCCTGAGGTCACCTAGAACGCGCCCATGAGAATCGACTAGCGGCGACGAGGGCACGCTTACTTTGGACTTGCGGGAACTTTCGCCGGCAGCGCGGTGTTCCCGGGTGACGGTTGAGGCGGCGTTGGGGGAGTCGGAGGTTTCGCTGCTGAGGGGGGCACGATGACAGGCGCTCCGGGAGGGAGGAGAGCGGGCTTCGGCGTGGTCACCGTGGCAGAGCCATCGCTACGCAGTTCTGCTTGGAGACCGAAATTCGTTCCCGTGGCGGCCTGTTCCTTCGCTCCGGACTTGTTCCCAGTCTGCATGAGGAGTTGCCCCCCTTTGGACTCGGAGAATCCGAAAATCCCCTTCTTGAGCCATTCTATTCGCCGGGCGATCGAAAGTTCCTCCCTCAGCCGGGAGACCTGTTTTCGGAGCTCGGCCAGATCGCTGAACTGCCGCTCTAGTTCGACCTTTTCAGCCTGAAGACGCTTGAGCTCCTTAAGCAGAAACTCACGATCCCCCTCGGAGGACGCTAATTTCTTCTCGGTATCGACAATGGCTTTCTCCAAGCCGCTGATCGAACTGCGTAAATCGTCTGATTGCTTCTCCAGAGTGGAGTTTTCGTGCTCCAACTCAGCGATCTTGCCATCCCGTTTCTTCATTTCAGCTTGAAAGGCATCCGCTGCAGCCTTGCCTTCAGCTTTGGTTTTTTCCAGGTCCGCTGACGTCTTGATCAGGCTGTTTGATACCCCGGTCAGCTCCTGAGCAGTGATGGTGAGATTAGTTTCCAGGAGCAGAGAGATCTTATGCTGGTCATCCCGCTCGTTGCTGGCCTTGACCAGTTCGTTGGAGAGCGTAAGGATTCTTGCTTGGTCGGACTGCTCTTGTGTGACGGCCTTTTTGTGCCGAATAAGAAGCGCGGCACCCAGCGCCAGGCAGATAATTGTCAGGATCGTTAATGCTGGCCTCATATGATGCGCAACTCTCTCAATGGTGTAAAATTTTAGCAAGCGGAACGACCGTCGCTTGAATAACTGACGCAGAGGCTTAGATTTGATTCATGGAACTACCCGACCAGGTGCCGGTAATGACCCTGCCAAGCGCCACCCTGTTCCCCCAGGCGCTGCTCCCGCTCTATATTTTTGAGCCGCGCTACCGCAAAATGTTGGCCGATTCCCTGCAGAGCCATCGCATGTTCTCGGTGGCCATGCAGGATCCCGCTCGAAGTCGGGAGAAACCTTGCCTTATCGCCGGGCTAGGGCTGATTCGGGTGTCCGTCGATCACGCCGATGGCACTTCACATTTGATCCTTCAGGGCCTAGCGCGAGTGCAACTAGTTGAAACCGTTCAGACTAGACCCTATCGCATCGAGGCCATCCGGGCTCTGCCCACTCCTCAGGATGACAATGTGGTGATTGACGCGTTGCTCGCAAAGGTCATCGAGTTGGTTCGCCAGCGCATGGAGGTTGGACCGCCGCCGTTCCCATTCCCGGCCTTGGAAGCAGCGGCTCCGAGCAAGTCGAAGAAGAAATCCGGTTCAAAAGCCAAGGGTGAGGCAGTTCAGGAGATTCTAAACTATCTCGACCAGCTCCCGGGTGCCGACCAAGTGGCGGATCTTGTTTCATGCGCTGTCATTTCGAGTCCGATGGCTCGCCAGACCATCCTGTCAACCCTGCCTCTGGAGGAGCGTCTCAAGCACCTCATCCATTTTCTGATGGCCGAGATTGAGCAGTATAAGAAGTAGCCGATCCAGATCTTCCCATCTCCGCATTGAGCGGCTACTTTCAGGTCCGGATGGTAAAACTCGTTCTCTTCGACATCGACGGCACCCTGCTGCATACCGGGGGTGCGGGGCGAAAAGCCTTTCGGCATGCCTTTGCCAGCGCGTTCGGCATCCCCGACGGCACGGACGGAATCGAGTTCGCAGGCCGCACCGATACCGGCATCGTGCGCGAGCTCTTCCTGAAGCATGCCGTCGAGCACACTCCCCGCAACATCCGACACTTCTTCGACGCTTACTATTTCTGGCTCGATCACATCCTCCATCAAAGTGAGGGGGCACCTTGTCCGCATAGCAGAGAGTTTGTTGACTCGGTTAGAGCGCTCGTCGAGCCCCCAGTCATCGGTTTATTGACCGGGAATGTAAGGCTCGGCGCGGAGATTAAGTTGCGTCACTACCATTTCTGGCAGGACTTTCGCACGGGTGGCTTCGGGGACGATCACGAGGATCGGAATGAGATCGCTCGGATCGCCCAGGTTCGGGGAGCCGAATTGCTGGGAAAGCCGCTTCGCGGAGAAGAAATCCTGGTGGTGGGCGATACCCCTCTGGACATCGCATGCGCCCGCGCGATTTCTGCCAAGTGTCTGGCCGTGGCCACCGGGCACGCCTCCGTTTCCGAGTTGGAAAGCCATCATCCAACCTGGGCGGTTCCAGATTTGAGTCAGGTCGACGCGCGGGCCGTGTGCGTTTAGGGCCCGCAGCCTGAGAACCCTGCCGCCGAATCAGACAAGGTCGCGAGTGATATAGGGGGCGAACTCCACTCGATGGTGCGGTTGAATGCGAACCTTCAAGCCAACCTTGGGTCCATCATAATCGCATTCCACCACTTCGCCGACTGCGTGCAAGCGGGCGATGACGGCGGAAGCCTCGGGAGGCACCTGGAGCTCGACGAACTGTCGG
>JAYTTC010000177.1:0-8337 GCA_043745255.1 Verrucomicrobiales bacterium | reverse complement strand
GTTGCTCTACCACTGAGCTACATTGGCATCCTGAGGGGCGCATTGTGCGAACTCGCCTCGCATTGGCAAGCCAATTTCCGACAGCCAACTTCCGGATTTCTGGCGGCACAACACGAGACAATGCTAAACCGTCGACTCGCTCCAAGTCCCGGCCTGGGCGTGGTCACGATTCGGCGCAAGGTCGGTGGATTTCCCTTCTTGGCCTGAGTTTTTTTGAAGCTTTCCTCGGGGCTCCAGCGTCGGAGTCCCCATGCACTCTCCACCCTGCTCTCCGGGCGAACGCTCCACTGCGCGTCGTGCTGACGTCTTATCGTACTCGCACGGGTTCACCTTGATTGAATTGCTGGTGGTGATCGCAATCATTGCCATCCTGGCCGCGTTGCTGCTACCCGCACTCGGACGGGCGAAGGCAAGAAGTCAGCGGATCGCCTGTGTGAGCAATCTGAGACAAATCGGACTCGCATTGACTTTTTGGGCTGACAACAAGGAGGGTAAATTTCCATTCCAGATCATGCCGGCAGAGGGCGGGAGCCAAACTCTGAAGGCAACCTGGCAGCATTTTGAAATCATCACCAACGAGCTGGTCAGTCCAAAGATCCTGCACTGCCCAAGCGACAAGGAGAAGCAGACTGCACAGAACTTTGGGACCACGCTCAACGGTCTCGAGACTCTGAAGAATCGGGCTATCAGTTTCGGAATCGGAACCGGATCGAGCGCGGCAAAACCGATGATGACCCTCGCGACCGATCGCAACATTGTAGGCAAGGACGGACAGAACTGTAGCCCCGCAAAAATAACCGGTGTCATCACCACCTTGATGACAGACAGCGATAACCCTCATTGGGACGCGAACATCCACAACAATGCCGGGAACATGGCGTTGGTGGACGGCAGCGTTCAGCAACTCAATCTTGCGGATCTTCCGCGCCACCTCTCCATTACCGGGGATAGTCGGAACTGCGTTCTAAAGCCGCAGTGAGGGATTATTCCCGATCCTCACGGCGTGGGGAATGTGCGCCATTCGGCAACGATGCCGCTGCGGAATACCACCTCGGAGCGGACGTAGGGACGGGAGTAATACTCCATGTTGTAAGAGGGCTCAGGGAGAGAGTGGCGTCGTCCACGATACGGACGGTAGGTCGAGTAGCGATACTCTTCCAAGTGTGCGCCTAAATAGTGCCACCGAGTGGTGGCACCGGCCTGAGTCTCCTCCTGCAGGATCTGATCGGGTTTTCCGAGCGCAATGTAAACCGCATCCTCGGTCATCCCGACTTTGATTTGCCCGGCATCCACCCGCGAGCGCATCTCGGGAGCGAGCGCGCTGTAGGCGCCGTATCGTTCCTGCTTCCGTTTTTCCACCGTACTCGTGGTGCAGCCTGTGAGGACAGCCAATCCAGCGCAGAGGAGACGCAGCGTCGCGTTGCGAAAATAAATGACCGTCATGGAATGACCCTAGCGGGGGCAGGCCGAAAGTAAAGGGACGCAGAAATCCCACTCACAACACTGGATTTCCCTAAACTCCCCACCTATCCTCCCGCCGTTCGCAACCTGCGGACATAACACTCGATATACCATGAATTGGATTCTATTTGCCTTGCTCACCGTGGCCACCTGGGGCGTCTACGGAGTACTGCTACACACCGGCCAAAGCCAGATGCTTCCGGCAGGAACCGTCGACCCCGACGAGGCCCGCTATAAATCGTTTCTCTTCGTCGGACTGGCCTACTTCCTTGTCGCGGTGCTCGCACCGCTGCTGCTGCTGATGGCGAAGGGAAAGGCGTTCAGCGGATACACGCCCGCCGGAATGAAGTGGTCGCTGATCGCCGGAATCGTGGGAGCGATCGGAGCGTTTGGCGTGCTCCTGGCGTTTGGCTCGGGCGGAAAGCCCTATGTGGTGATGTCGATCGTCTTCGCGGGCGCGCCGATCGTCAACGTGCTCTACTCCCTCTGGAGCCACCCTCCTAAGGACGGATGGGCCTCCATCAAGCCTCCCTTCGTGCTCGGGATCTTGCTGGCCGCGCTCGGCGGATTCTTGGTGACTTACTTCCGTCCGGACAAACCCGCTCCCAAACCGGCGGCCGCCTCGGTCGCCCCGGCCAAACCTTCGGCGTGACCCGATTCGCCGATCGCCCGTCGCTGGAACGACATCAGCTCTCTGCCCTGCGGGAGCTGATGTCGGCGGTCTGCCAGAGCAATCCTTTCTATCAGGCGAAATTCGGAGCTTTAGATCCCGTCATTGCGTCTTCGAGTCTTGCCTCGTTCGCTGCTCTCGTTCCCTTCACCCACAAACCGGAAGTCATCGTCGATCAACAGACATCTCCTCCCTACGGAACCAATCTCACCTACCCGCTGAACCGATACCTCCGCTGTCACCAGACCAGCGGCAGTATCGGCGCACCCATCCGATGGCTCGACACCCGAGAGAGCTGGGACTGGATGCTCCAAAACTGGGCGCGGGTATTTGATGCGTCTGGAATCACCCCGGAAGATCGAATCTTCTTCGCGTTTTCGTTCGGACCCTTCCTGGGATTCTGGACAGCATTCGAAGCCGCCACCCGACTCGGCTGCCTCACGCTCCCCGGCGGAGGCCTCAGTACCGTGGCCCGTCTTCGCATGCTGATCGACCTACGCGCGTCGGTGCTTTGTTGCACGCCGACCTACGCGTTGCACCTCGGCGAAGTGGCCTCGAAGGAGGGGATTGATCTTCAGCAGAGCGCGGTGAGGCGCATCCTCGTCGCCGGCGAGCCCGGAGGGAGTGTCCCCGCGACCCGCGCACGTTTGGAATCTTTTTGGCGACCCGCACAGATCTTCGATCATCACGGAATGACCGAGGTCGGCCCGGTTTCTTATCCCTGCCCCAGTCATCCGGGCACACTTCATATCATCGAAGCCGCTTATCTCGCGGAAGTGCTGACACCCGATTGCAACTCTCCCACTCCACCGGGCGAGGTCGGGGAACTGATCCTGACCACCCTCGGTCGAGTGGGCTCACCCCTCATCCGGTATCGCACCTGCGATCGGGTCCGGGCATCCGCTCCAAGTCTCTGTGCCTGCGGGTCCCTCGACCTTGCGCTGGTGGGCGGGATTCTGGGAAGGACGGACGACATGGTGGTGATCCGCGGGGTTAATATCTATCCCAACGCGGTGGAAGAGGTGATCCGCCGAGTCGGCGACATCGCCGAGTACCAGGTGACGGTGCTCAATCCGGGGGCGATGGCAGAGATTCAAATTCGGGCCGAACCCGAGCCGAGCTGCACGGATCCTGAAGGACTGAGAACAAGATTAGTTAAGGAATTGCAGAACACCTTTGCGCTGCGATTTGAGGTGGCGACGGTTCCCCAAGGCACCCTACCCCGTTTCGAACTCAAAGCGCGCCGATGGCTCAAGGGTTAGCAGACCTCCATAAGTGGCTAAACGCTCAAAAGTGAACTTGTTTTCCAGTGGCGGGCTTCCGCTACCGGACCGGAGGCGATGTATATTCCTTCGACGCGGTTATCGGCACGGATGGCGATGGCGTGAATGATCGGGCTGAATTCAATGTCGCGGTGGGTGGCCGAGACACCTTCGCACTCGAGCTTCCAGGCGCGCGCATCTCGGGCAATTACGTCAATGTCTTCCCCGATGGACTCCATTTCGTCGACCTCGATGACAACTATGCGCAATGGGGCGATGTCTATTCTGAAAGTAACCATTCCAGCGCCTACCGAAGGCTATCCCAACTCGGTTCTGGATCTGTATCGGGTCGATCCTGCGGCATTGGCGAAGACCACCTTCTGGCCCGCTGCCTTGGTTCACCCGGGCACATTCCTGGGCAGCTTCACCGACAACGGTCCGGGGGACCTGAACCCAGTCTCGAACGAGCTCTCAATCGATGTGAGCGCCTTCGGCCTCACGGACACGACTTACATTGCTGCCGCAGCCAACTACTCCGCAGTGGCGGGCTCCTTCAATGCACCGGATGCGGTGACCACACCGATGTCCAACCCGGTGTCGGCGAAACCGATACTCAGCATCACCGTCGACACGACCGCCCTGACTGCCGAACTGTCCTGGCTCGGCGCTCCGGACGCATTTGATGCCCTATCCAATCCGCTGGTGAGTTCTGCGACAGGCTGGACTGCCCTTCCGGCGGACAGCACCGTGCACACCGGCGGTCGTAACGTGCTCCCCACCGCCTTCGATCCCGCAACGAAGGCCCTGTTCTACCGCCTCCAGAGCAAGTAACAGACGACTCGGTGGGTGCAACTACCAGGCCGACGCGAACCTTGTGTTCCCGTCGGCCTTTTATTTTGAACTCTGTTCCCCCTAAATTCCAGCTTGCCCCTAACCGCGAAATGGACGATTTAAGAGGTGTCGTTAGTTGACCTATACCCGTCATATGAACACCGCCGCCTCCGCCAATCCGACACCTCTTCAGAGTCTTGACGAATGGGAAGATTTCATGAAGCAGCGCTATCCGGAGAGCGAACATCCCGGGACCCGCGCATTTCAAGCGACGGACCCCGATAAGAAGCAGGAGCAATTCCGGGATTACGAGGCAGATGCGCGGCCCACGGTGCGCGAGTTCTATCGATTGAATCACCTCCATCAGACCCACGATTTCGCCAAGGCGAAGCGCAAGGAATTCCTCGGGCTGAACCGCCGCGAGATGGGCATCTGGGAGGCGATGGAGTATTTGAATCAGCTGGTGGATGACAGCGATCCTGACACCGATCTGTCGCAGCTCCAGCATCTGCTGCAAACTGCGGAGCAAATTCGCAACGATGGCCATCCGCGCTGGTTTGTCATGACCGGCTTGGTGCACGACCTGGGCAAGATTCTCTGTCTTTGGGGTGAGGCTCAGTGGGCAGTCGTTGGCGACACCTTTCCGACCGGCTGCGCCTACTCGCAGAAGATTGTTTTCCCACGCTTCTTTGAAGCTAACAGCGACAGCCAGGTGCCCGCGCTCCAGACCCGAAATGGGGTGTATGAGGAAGGGACCGGCCTCGACAATGTGCTCCTCTCCTGGGGCCACGACGAATACATCTACAACGTCTGCAAAGATTACCTGCCAATCGAAGGGCTCTACATGCTTCGCTACCACTCCTTCTATCCGTGGCATCGCGAGGGGGAGTACCAGCATCTGCTGAACGATCAGGATCGCGCGAACCTGAAGTGGGTTCAGGCCTTCAATCCGTACGATCTCTACACCAAGAGCCACCAGGCTCCTGATGTCGCGAAACTTCGTCCCTATTACGAGGATCTGATCGCGGAATTTTTCCCTGCCAAGATTCGTTGGTAAATAGCTCGAGGACCAAGCGATTTGAAACCTGCGGCTCACTCTCCGCCTCGCACAAGGATAAGGACAAGCCCTCAGCGGCCCGCGGAAATTTTGCACCGCCGACGTTTTTGCATAGCAGCGGCTGCTATGAGGCCCCGTTTGAGCTCACCCTGGGCAGCTCATTGTCAGACGCGATTCTCCGATTCACCACCGATGGCTCGGAGCCGACCGCGACCCATGGCACTCGATACTCCAAGCCTATACCACTGTCGCGCACCACGGTGCTGAGAGCCGCTACTTTCCCGGCCGCCGGTGCTCCTTCAGAAATCATCAGCCGATCCTTCCTCTTCCCATCGGATCTCTTGCGCCAGAAGGGCGAGAGTTTTCCATCCTTCTGGGGCATTCGCGACCGCGAACCCGTTCGAGCGCATTACAAACTCGATACCGCGATCCTGGACGAGGCGGGAGGCTTAGACGTGGTGTCGCGAGCTCTGCGATCACTGCCGGTGATCTCAATTCAAGCGAACGTCCACGACCTCTTCGACACAGACCGAGGAATTTATGCCAATCCGATGCTCAGCGGCTCTGAGTGGGAACTGAGGTGGAGGCCAGGCCGTTGGTCACGGGCACATTGGGCACGTTGCTGGTTGCTAGTGCTGTCCCGCCCGTGGGCACGTCGTAGAACTTGAAGGTGAGGCTGTAGTTCGCATTTGCGAGCGGCTGGCCGTTGGCTCCAGTGAGCGCGCCTTGGAAGCTGATGCTGTTGGCGCTGGATTGGGCGAGAGCAGCGGATTGAAACAGAAGGCAAAAAAGCCAGCAAAGAGTGAGGCTGGCATAGATCTGTTTTCGAGACGGTGTTTGGTGTTTCATGGTGTCACTGGATGGTTTGGTTTTGGAAAAGTCGGATATTTCGCCTTGTCGCTACGGGAGGTTGCGCCGATGCTTGTTACATGCAAATGCAGATTGACTACCCGGACTCGCTGCCGGATTTGCTCCAGACCACCCGGTCGGCCTTCGAGGCCGAGGCCCGCATGGCGATGGCCGTGAAATTGTTCGAGTTGAAGCGCCTTTCCTCCGGCCTGGCGGCGCGTCTGGCTGGGGTCACCCGTGTGGAATTTCTCCTGAACCTCCACCGCTACGGCGTCCCGGTGATCGCGCACGATGACGACGAACTCGCCTCCGATCTCGCCCATGCCTAGCCCTGAGCGCCTGGTCATCAATACCAGTCCGTTGCTGGCCTGCGTCGCGGGTTGCGGCTCGCTGGACAAAGGCGAAGCTGCCGTCATCCAACTGGCGATCAACGAAGGCATCGGAACTGTTTGCATTGATGAAACCGTGGGACGCCGCCTCGCACGGCTCTGCGGATTACAGGTGACCGGCTCCATCGGCCTGCTACTGCGGGCCAAACGGGAAGGGCGACTCGCCTCCATGCGCCAGACGGTGGACCAGATGCGCACCCGGGGCATCTGGCTGAGTGACGCCGTGGTCGCCTTCGCACTGCGCGAAAGCGGCGAAGGTTGACCGGGCCACGAACGGTCAACATGACAGGCAACAAGTCGGTTGCCGACACGGTGCCTTGAATCCCAACGGGATTCCGACCTCCAGCCCAAGGTTGCGACGCAGGAGCTACCTTGGGTGAACGTGTGATTGGGAATCAACCCCGACGGGGTTGCGGCGACAGTCCTGCCGGCTTGATCGTCATGTTGAAGGCAAGCTTGCCTGCCGCACCGTGGCCAGGCAGGATGGTCGTGCATGAAAGAAATCACCTTCACCATCGAGTCGTGCCCGGAGACAGGCGGGTTTGTGGCCCGCTGGGATGACGCGCCCGGCCAGGGCGGCATCACCACGCAGGGGGATTCCTTCGCCCAACTGGATACCATGATCGCCGACGCCGTGAACGGATATTTTGAGCCATCCGAGCGCCCCCAGCGTGTCCGATTGCATTTCGCCGAAGACCCCGTCGTCGCCCTGGCATGAAATTGCCACGCGATGTGAACGGTGCCGAAGCGGCCCGCGCTTTGCAGCGTCATCGATCAAGCCGGCGTTTCGTTGGAGACCTTCGTCGCACAACTTTGAATTCGTGTTCATTCGCGTGAATTCGTGGTCGCCTTCTCCTCTTTGCCAGTGCGCCCGGCGAGGATCGTGACGAGGCGCTCCAGTTCAGCGAGCCGTTTTTCCACAGACTCAATCTTCGCGTCCTTGGCGCGGACTTGTTCTTCCAGCTTTCCGTTCAGCCCCTGGATGGCGGCGATGGCGACGCCGTCGGCATCGACGGTGGCGATGTGCTTGTCGTCATCGCCCACGGCGAAGGCAGCGGCGAAATCCTGCGCCACGGGGCCGAGGTGGCGGATGGACGGAGCGTTCGTGTAGGCCCAGGTGGTGATGGGGAGCGCGACGAGCTTTTTCAACACGGCTCGATTGTCCACGGGCTTGAATTCCGTCTTGGCGTTGCGATCGCTGGTGATTTGCAGGACGGTGGTGCGTGTGGTGCCGACTACCTCAAGCGAGGTTTGTGGTGTTCGCGTGCCAATGCCGACGTTTCCCGTTTCGGGATCAACGCGGATAGCCGTTTGTCCAAGAGTGTTTTGAACGAGGAGACCACGCCTGAATTGAGCAAAACCGCCACAATCAAATGTAGCCTCGGCCTTGTCCACACCGATACCAACATTGCCGTTCGGGCCAATGATCAATGAGCGCGTGAAGTCAGCGGAAGGGTGATAGCGAACGATGCCGAACTGCCCTGGAAAGAAAGCGTTCGGCTGCAGACTCCAAAAACCATTTTCTGGATCGGCAACCTCCGTAGGATTGAGGATTAAAGACTCGCCATTGAGATACATCACCGGTGCAGTCAGTGAATTTGCGCTGATCGCATACGGCACCGCCGTGATCAGCACCCTTGGCGCGAGTTCCTGCCCGCCGTTAACTCCCGCGATGGCGATGCCGAGATGGCGTGTCTGGCCATTGAACCACGCGGCGTCCACGGGAATGGGCGTGGAGGCAATGCCGCCAATGACTGGCACATCTGGCACGTTGCTGGTTGCCAGTGCTATCCCGCCCGTAGGCACGTCGTAAAACTT